>NYXJ01000018.1 GCA_002685315.1 Methanobacteriota archaeon | reverse complement strand
CAACCAAATCAACTATACTGCTCCTCGTGAAGCAGCTATCGTTGGGTCGGTCAGCCTGTATCTGTCCGACTTTGGTCAGCTTGACGTTGTAATCGACCGTTTTGCTTCGGATGACCGTGTGTATCTTTTGGACAGCGATTACGCTTCTGTCTGCACACTGCCTAACCGTAACTTCACCGTTCAAGAAATGGCGAAGACGGGTGACTCTGAGAAGTTCCAAATCATCACTGAATGGACACTCAAAGTTTCAGCACCGAAAGCCCACGCGGCTGTTTACGACCTGTCGTAAGTGTTGAGGGGGTAGCTTCGGCTACCCCCGTTCACTTTAGGGGAGAAAGATGAAGAAGAGACTTTTACAAAAAGATGCGGTCACGGGGAAAGAAACGTGGGCGCATTTTGATGAAGACGGTAAAATGATTTTTGAGAGCAGTCAGAATGTTGACGCTCTTCTTGCTAACAACCGCGATGAACGCAATGAATACCGCTCTGGTAGCCTGCAAGGTAATACGCAGCGACATCAACAGAAGGTTGCGGAAATACCCACAGCATTGTATCATCAGCTAATTCAAGAGCTAGGCCAACCAAAAGATAATCCTAATGGCTGGAAGAAATGGCTCAATGACTATGACAACAGGTTCTTTAGAACAAGTGGCGGTAGAGTATAATGGCAATCGGAACTTACGCAGAACTTAAAACGGCGATTGCGAACTTCTTAGCTCGTGATGATTTGACCGACCGTATCCCTGAGTTTATCTCTCTTGCAGAGGCGCGTATGAGCCGCGAACTTGGTACACGTTCCCAGACAAAACGCGCTAACGCTACACTGTCTGCTGGCGATGCGTTTGTTTCCCTACCAACTGACCTGCGTTCTATTCGCTCTGTAAAGCTAAATACAACACCTGCTGAAGTGCTTGAGTATTACACGCCTATGGCGCTTGACAGCCATTACACATCTAATGCAACAGGCAAGCCTCGCGCCTACACAATCTTTGGTAGCGAGATTAAGTTTGCACCTACACCTGATAGCGCCTACACGGCAGAGCTTATTTACGGTGAGGGTGTAGATGAGTTGTCTGACAGTAACACTAGCAATACAATCTTAACCCGTCATCCTGACGCATATCTATATGGCTCTTTGGGCGCTGCTGGTGTATATTTGATGGATGACCAGAAGACTGCTTTGTATGAGCAGTTGTTTACACGCGCAATTACAGAGATTAAACGTGAAGAAGCTGAGAGTCAGTTTGCTGGCTCTGCTCTTCAAATGAAATCTGATTACGGAGAATAGACATGAGCGCAATGAGCGATTATTTGGAAGATGCCTTCCTTGACCACTTCTTAGGCACAAGCAGCACCTCTGCTCCTGCCACTGTTTATATTGGGCTGCACACGGCTGACCCGACTGATGCTGGCACTGGTACAGAGGTAAGCGGCAACGGCTATGCTCGTCAGGCTATGGCGTTTGGTGCGTCATCATCTGGCACAGCATCAAACAGCGCTGCTGTTGAGTTCCCTGCTGCTTCTGGTGGCAACTTTGGAACTGTTACACACATTGGCATTTACGATGCTTCGTCCTCTGGCAACCTGCTGTTTCACGCAGCATTGACGGCTTCCAAGACAATCAATGATGGTGACATCTTTAAGGTAGCAGCTTCAGGCGTTGACATTACGGCGGCCTAGTCATGGCTGACATCGTAGGGCCAACACTTGAGCAGTTAGATAACTGGGGTGACTTAGACAGTCTCCCGTATTCACTAGATAGTTCTATCTGGCTGACTGCTGCCCTGCGTGAGGGTGAATCCACCCCATCCACATCTGCATCTGTAGCCGCTGTNGGCTTTGGTNTCTTTGAGGGTGCTGCCGCAGCATCTACCTCATCNACTGTAACCTCTGAAGGCGTACGCATAAGGCTTGGCGCAAGTAACATAAGTGTTACCAGCACTGTTGCCGCTGATGGTATTCGTATCCAGTTTGGCGCGTCTGCGCTTGCTGGGCCGTCTACAATGTCGGCAGAGGGTGTGCGTATTGTTGTTGGTGCT
Organism: Methanobacteriota archaeon; assembly: GCA_002685315.1. The sequence continues at coordinate 6,871 of NYXJ01000018.1, read as the reverse complement.
GCTCAACCATCTGCAACTGCTACAGCAACAGCAGAAGCTATTAGGGTTGTTATTGGTGCNTCNTCACNGTCTGCAAATGTCTCCGTATCTGCTGACGGTATTCGCATCCAAATTGGTGCATCCTCTATATCTTCTTCTGCAAGTGTTAGCTCTGCTGGCATNCGTGTGCGGGTTGGTGATAGCTCTGNATCNACGTCTGCATCAGTCAATGCAGAAGGTGGCCTGCTTGCAACCGCTACAGCCAGCCTGCAAGCGTTTGCTACTATCCCAGATGTNACTGCTAACTTTGAAGTGTTAGGAACTGCTAACCCGCAGCCTGTCGCTACAGTATCCGTAGAAGCCGAAAAACTAGGCGAATTGTGGGGTGTTATTGAGGCCGAAGGTGAGGTATGGTCTGAGGTAGCAGATGAAGGTGAAAGCTGGACTGTGGTGTCTGCTGAAGGTGAAAGCTGGACACCTATTGCTGCTAGTTCTGATACTTGGACAAACGTGTCTGCTGAAAATGAAAGCTGGAGTTCGCAATGATTAGCTTTGGGGAATTTTTACCTGACCAATCAGATTTTGGTAATGCAGGTGTTACAGTAGCTAACAACGTCATTCCTGCGGCTGCTGGCTATGAGAGTATGCAGAGCATCTCTGAGATTAGTGGCGCTGCTGACCAAGTGATTGTCGGTATGTTTGCTGCCGCTGATGATGATGGCAATGTTGGCTTGTATGCTGCTGACCGCACAAAGATTTACAAGTTTGATACGACTGATGGTTCGCTTGATAATGTTAGCAAGTCTGGAAACTACAGCACTGGCGCAGAAGACCGCCCTCGCTTTGTTCAGTTTGGCGAAGCTGTGATTAGCACAAACTTTGCCGACCCAATTCAAACAGCTACTGCTGCTGGCGCTGGGTTATTTGCTGACCTTTCTGCTGATGCACCAAAGGCCAAGTACCTTGCAGTTGTGCGTGACTTTGTAATGACTGGTTTTACGCATGACTCAACAGATGGCAACAAGCCCTATCGTGTGCGCTGGTCTGCACTAGGTGATTACACAAGCTGGGCTGTGTCTGCTACGACTCAGGCTGACTTCCAAGACATTCAAGATATGGGCGATGTGACTGGACTTGTCGGAGGTGAATATGCCACTATTCTTATGGAGAAGGGCATTGTGCGGGGTAGTTACATCGGTGCGCCACTGATATTCCAGTTCGATAAGGTGGAGACGGTGCGTGGTTGCAAGGTTGCTGGCAGCGTTTGTAATGTTGGTCACAGTGTCTTCTATCTGGCTGATGACGGCTTCTATATGTTTGACGGTGAGCGTTCTCGCGCCATNGGTGCAGAGAAGGTAAACCGTTTCTTCTTGGAAGACTGGGACGGTGCATATGCTAAGAATATGACAGCCTCTGCTGACCCGCTCCGCCAGATTATTGTTTGGTCTTATGCAAGTACGGCGGCTACGAATGGTTCACCTGACAAACTTATTATCTATAACTATGCGCTTGACAAGTGGAGTACCGCGTCTGTTGCTGTGGATATGGTTGCACCTATTTATACCGCTGGCTACACTCTTGAAGCTCTTGATGNTGCTTTTGGTAATCTTGACGTTCTACCTGCTTCTCTCGATGGTGCTGTCTATCGCGGCGGCGAGTTTCTATTTGCCGCTTCTAAAGACAAAAAAATCCAAACCTTCACAGGAAGTACATTGAGCGCNACAGTAGAGACTGCTGAGTTTGAGGTTCGCACAGGCTCTCACTCGCTACTCAACAATGTTATTCCATATGTTNCCTTGCGTGAAAACTCTACTGGCACAGTGACGGCACAGGTTGCCTCGCGCAATCGTCAGATTGATACATTTACGTTTGGCAGTGCATCNACCCTAAACANTGACAACTTCTGCCCNGTACGCTCTAACGGACGCTATCATCGGGTGCGCTTAAACTTGGGTGGCGAGTGGAAGAAGGCACAGGGCATTGACGTTGACGCTAACACGATAGGACGCAGGTAATGGCTAACCAATACCGCAGACTTCCGAATATGGGTGGTACGCCTCGTGAGGTCGCGGAGGTGGTCAACAACCTTGTAGAGGGTAAGATAAACTCTACTGGTGTGTTTCAGTTGACTGCAAGCTCTACAACAACAACCGTAACAGATTTGCGTGTAAATCCTAACAGCGTGATTCTTTGGACACCCAAGTCATCTAACGCAGCCCAAGAGCTATCTCATCTCTATATTAGTAGCGTGGGCAAGCAAACCTTTACACTTACACATCGCAGTAACTCAAATACGAGTGATATTCTTTTTCATTATGCTGTTCTAGGATAGCGTTTACAAACGGTGGATAACCGTATAAATTAAGGCCAGAGGTAAATAAAATGGCAGACGGAACTACAGAAACAGTAACCCAGACAGGTGTTGATGCCTTTGCTCAACCCTTCTTGCAGTACGGTATGTCTGAGGCATTGCGTCAGTATCAACAAGGCGCTCCGCAGTTTTATCAAGGTCAGACTTACGCTGGTTTTGCACCACAGACAGAACAAGCGCTGCGCGCACAGGAGCAACGCGCTGTAGCTGGTAGCCCACTGACACAACAAGCGCAATCGACTGTTGGTTCGTTTCTTGGCAGCACTGGAGCGGAGGGTCAGTATGTACCGCCTGCACAGTCTGGTTTGCTTACTGGTGCTATCCAACGTGCGCTAGACCCCGTACAAGCCCGTGTGCAGAGCCAACTGGCTCAACGTGGTCGCTTGGGTTCTGGTGCTGCTGCTGATGTTATGACACGCGCATTGGGTGATGTCGCTGCTGATGTTGGCTATCGTGACTTTACAAGACAGCAGGGTCTTGGACTGCAAGCCGCACAGATGGCCCCAGCTATGGCTGCTGCTGACTATTCTGACATTGCTCGCCTGCAACAGGTCGGTGCTGCTCGTGAAGCCCAAGAGCAACGTGGCATCCAAGAGGCTATCCAGCGCTATCAGTATGAGCAGACATCTCCGATGGAGGAGTTGGCTCGTTATCAAAACATTATTTCTGGATTCCCGATGGGTCGGGTTTCAACGCAGGTTACACCGTACTTTGAACCAAGTCGCGGTCAACAGTTCTTGGGCGGTGCTGCCTCACTGCTTGGCGCTCTTGGCCCAGAAAACCTTAGCTCAAGCGAGCGTATCGGCTATGGTATTCTTGGCGGTGCGCTGGGTAGTTACGACGAATAGGATATAACAATGGCTAATCCCTACAATCCCCGTGGTCTTCTTTCGCCTCGTCAGCCAATGAATATGGTTGGCGGCATTGACCCACTTCGCGGTCAGTCTTTGATGGGGCAGCCTGTGCGTATGCTAGCGCCGTCTCCGATGGAGATGCAGCTTCAGCAACGTATGCAACAGCCCCAGAGCTTGCTGGGCCGTATTGGTGGTGGAATATCAAGTGGCATTGGCGGTGTAGGGTCTAGCCTCGCAGAAACATCTGGTCGTTTCTTTTCTGACCCCAGTGCAGGCGCTCGTCTGTCTGCTTTGGGTGCTTCTCTGCTGCAAGGCCCAAGCCGCACACCTATTTCTTTTGGCTCTAGTTTGGCTCAAGGTTTGTTGGCTGGTAATATTGCTGCACAGCAAGAGGAGGAGCGTAGGTTTAAGCGCGGCCTTCTTGAGCGTGAAATGGCTGTTGCTGAAGCTAAATTAAAAAGCCCCAAGGTTGGGAATGTTTATAATGTTATAAAAGATGGAGAAGTTGTTTCTCAGGTTCTAGAAAATACACCAGAGTTTTTGTCTGAAGTAGGAAATACTGAATCAAGGCTGGAAAAAGTTGGTACTACAAAAATTGGCGGCGATATTGACTTTGTTGATATTTACAAAAAAGACCCAGAAGATAATAAATATAAAATTATTCAAACTGTTCAAGCAAGCGATGCTAAACAATTTGAAGGAAAATCTGATTATCGCATTGTCCCTTATGGCAAGGCTTATGAAACGACAACCGAAGAAAAAGGTTTTAATTTAAGTAAGGACACAAGGCTTCTTCCAGACGGAAGCGTTGAAGTTATTGCTGGCTCAAAAACAGCCGAACAGCTTAACTTAGACAAAGATAAATTAAACCTTAGCCAAGAAGCGTTTGACCAAAGAAAAAAAGAATTTGAAAGGAAGACAGCTATTCAAGAGGCAAAGGATAAGGTTGACGCTGACATTAGAGAGCGAGGTATGCAAATTACTGAGGCAGAATATAATCTTAAAGTAAAAAATGAATCTAGAAAAATTCAAAACGAAAAGATTATAGAGCAGCGCAAACAAGATGCTGCATACTCTTCATTGGGTCAAATTGTTCGCACTATAGATGCTATTGAGCAAACGCTTAAAACTAACGAAGATTCGTTTATTGGCTTGACTGGGGCTGGCTCTGTCCTTGCCGAAGTTCCCCTTGTTGGCGCTCAAACTCCTCAAGGTGTGTTTAAAAATCAAGTGGATGAGCTTATTGGCTTCCTAACTGGCAAGGGTCTTGAGAAACTTAAAACCCAAAGCCGAACTGGAGCAACGGGTTTTGGCGCACTGAATGAGGCTGAGTTAAACATTATTAAAGCTCTTGAAGGTAAACTTTCTCGAGCAACGACAAGAGAAGAATTTGAACGGGTTCTTGGCGACATTAAGACTAGGTTCAGCGCGTCATATTATGGTGTCTTGGGAGATGATGGAATTATTCAGGCTTACAGCCCAAGTAAACATGACACAAAACTTTTTGATGGGTCTTTAAGCGTTTACACTCCAGCAGAAAAAGCCATTCAAGGCGCAAGGCGGTTGCGTTATCAGGGCCGAGACAAGCCGTTCGAAGTAATACAGTAGGTAGTACCAACTATGTCTGATTTTATAGAAGTTGTTGTTGGTGATAATGTCTTAGAGTTTTCAGCCAATACATCTGAAGCAGAAATGACCTCTGCTATTGAATCTTTTTTGTCTTCTAAGGATTATCAATCTTCACTTCCATCGACAGATGATTTAACTCCTGAGGCCAATTTCAGAACTCCTGTTGTCGGGAGCGCAACTCGCTTTATGACAGAGCCATTTAGGGAGCTTACATCTATGGCTTTGGAGCGCCCTGTTACAAAAGCACTGGCAGACATTCCTATCGCTGGACCTACATTATCAGCTACGGCTGGCAGAGCAGCAGATGTTGGCCTTTTAGGGTTAGGCGCATTGGGAACTGGCGTTGCTGGGGCTTTATCTCTTCCAGTAGAGGCTTATGGATTACTTAGTCCAGACCAACCTACAGCGGGAGAGAAACGACGGTTAGCTCGTGATGTTATGGGCATGATGGAGTCAATGCCAGTTTTAGGCATGGGTTATATGGCAACTCGTCCCGCCACTTTAACACGAGCTAAGGTCGCTCCAGAGCAAAAAATTGCTGCTGGAGAGTTTCGTGAATTAGGAATTACACCTCCGATTACAGTAAAGGGCGGTGCGCCGAAAGCTATTGCTCAAACCCTTGAGGAATTTCCTGTTGTTGGTGAGGGTATTTCATCAGCAACCGCAAGAGCAGAAAGGCAGGCTGGTGAAGCCCTTGAGGGCCTTGTTCCTAAAATTTCTAGGGAAGAGGGCGGCGCTGCTCTTTTGAAGGGAACTCAAACATTTATTGAAGAAACGAGCAAAGAGGCAGGAAGACTTTACAAAAAAGTAGATGAGCTTATACCCGCTGAAACACCTGTTGAAACAACAAATACTCTTAAGTATTTAGAAGATGCTGTTGCTTCAACAAAGGGACTTCCTGCTGTTGAGGGGTTGATAGGCGAGACTCAAAGTTATCGTGCTTTAATTAAGGATTTGACTGGTAAAAAATCAGACTTAGAGGATACAGCTTTAGAGATGATTGAAGATGTTTTTGGAAGCCTTGATAGTTTGCCTCAAATTAATGACCCTAGAGTTAAATTTGAAACATTAAGAAAAGTCAGAACAGCAATTGGTGAATCTCTTGATGACAGCAGTGGGCCTTTGGCTCAATCTTTAAGCAAGACTTCTAGGAAAAAATTATACGCAGCTTTATCGCAAGACCTTGAAGCTGCTGCAAAAGCTGCTGGGCCTAAAGCAAGCAAAGCGTTTAAAAATGCAAATAATTACTACAATGCTAGGATGAAAAGAATTGAAACAGCTTTTGGAAAGGTTGTTAAGATTGAAGACCCAGAACAGGCATATAGATACATTTCAGATGTAATTAAAACTGGCGGCGCAAAAGAAAGTATTAGGATTATTAAAGCTCTTGAAAAAAGTCTTCCCAAAGAAGATTTTGGTACTGTCACAAGCTCTATTATCAGCCGTCTTGGAAGAAAAACAGATGATGTAGATGAGGTTTTTGACGCCAAAACTTTTCTTGATGGTTGGTTAAAAGTTAACTCTTCTGCTAAGAAAATCTTTGCTTCATCTGCTGGTGGCCCTAGAGTTTATGGGGAGTTGGAAAAACTTGCTAGAGCGGCATCTAAGTTATCTGATGCTGATGCGATGGAGGCTGGTCGTAGGCTGAGAACTCGTCAAGTAGCGTCGGATTTTGGGCGCAGGGCAACTAGCCCTTTTGCGGGCGGGGCTGGTGCGGCGGCGGGTTATGTTGCCGCAACTAATTTTCCCATACAAGCGGCTATTGCTGCTGTTACTGTGTTTGCTACAGCAAAGTTGATGGGAAATGCTACTTTTTTGAAAGCTGTAAACTCTATCGCTGAAAACGATATTGGGCCTATGAGAGCGTTGGCAATGTCAAGGGACTTTGGCTCTACTGAAGCTCGTGCTATATTGCACTCAATGAATATGCTTGAAGAAAACGAAAAGCAGGAATAAATCATGGCAAAGAACAGTATTACAGATTACAGCAAAACAGCCGCGTCAAACACGGACATTCAGTCGGTTGACATCGACGAGG
>NYXJ01000017.1 GCA_002685315.1 Methanobacteriota archaeon | reverse complement strand
GTTCAATCCATACCATTCAAAAGGGGTTAGTCAGTCCTCTGCTCGCCCGATAACTAGTCAAGATTCGGAAACCCTGGTGAATCCCATGGATAATACAATGAAAAAAGTATANGATAGTGTAATTGCAAGAGACCCGAANCAACCTGAATTCCATCAAGCGGTGGAAGAGGTTCTGGAAAGTTTAGTTCCAGTNATTNANGCACATCCTGAATANTTACCNGTAGTNGAATCAATGGTTGAAGCAGAGAGAATNATACAATTTAGNGTNCCTTGGTATGANGATAGTGGNAAATTNAATGTTAATCGNGGATTCAGNNTCCAAATGAATAGTGCNATAGGNCCTTACAAAGGAGGNCTTCGNTTCCATCCTTCTGTTAATCAATCAATACTTAAGTTTCTAGCATTNGAGCANGTATTCAAGAATAGCTTGACCGGATTACCNATGGGGGGCGGGAAAGGTGGCTCAGATTTNGANCCNAANGGTAAGACAGANGCTGAAGTAATGCGTTTCTGCCAATCTTTTATGATGGAANTATGGAGGCANATTGGAGCNAANCTNGATGTNCCTGCNGGNGATATCGGNGTNGGAGGNAGNGAAATNGGTTNCCTCTTTGGAATGTATAAAAAATTAGCAAATGANTTTACTGGTGTACTTACTGGNAAGGGNATNTCATATGGTGGNTCTNTNATTAGGCCTGAAGCTACGGGNTANGGTCTAGTTTATTTCGCTAGAGAAATGCTTGCTACAAAAAATAAATCTNTNGAGGGTGCAACAGTTTCAATTTCAGGTTCAGGTAATGTCGCGCAATTCGCTTGCGAGAAAGTTTTAGATCTCGGTGGAAAACCGGTTACAATGTCTGACTCTAGTGGATTTATTTATGATCCTGAAGGTATTGACAGAGAAAAATTATCTTGGATTATGGATTTAAAAAATAATCGTCGTGGACGAATTTCAGAGTATGCAGAAGAATACCCTAGTTCTAGTTTCACTGCTTCTGAACCGGAGCCTGCATCAAATGGATTATGGAATGTTAATGTTGATGTCGCACTTCCATGTGCTACTCAAAACGAGATAAATGGAGAGGAGGCACAAATGCTTGTCAATAACCAAGTAATGGCTGTTGCAGAAGGTGCTAACATGCCTTGCACCCCTGAAGCAGTAGAAGTTTTCCTAAGTAATGGTGTTATGTTTGCACCCGGTAAAGCNAGTAATGCAGGAGGAGTTGCAACATCCGGACTTGAAATGTCACAAAATTCATTGAGGTACAACTGGACTCGAGAAGAAGTTGATTCTAAATTAGATCAGATAATGGTCAATATACATAAGAATGCGGCTGAAACTGCTGAAAAGTATGGGATGCCTGATAATTATGTAGCGGGAGCTAATATTGCAGGTTTCCTCAAAGTTGCTGAGGCAATGACAGCTCAAGGATTAATATAAATTCCATTCATTCTTCGTCCATAGCCGAAAGGAATTCTTTCAATCTATCCGTTTTAGGTTTTTCAATTATATCAGAGGGTCCTTCTTCTTCAATAAGGCCTTTATCCATATAGATGATTCTATCTGCAACATCTTTAGCAAAATTTATTTCATGAGTAACAATCACCATTGTCATTCCCTCATCNGCTAAACCCCTAATAGTNTGTAATACAGAACCTATTAGTTCAGGGTCCAAAGCACTGGTTGGTTCATCAAATAATATTACTTCTGGATGCATTGCGAGAGATCTTGCAATCGCAACTCTTTGTTTCTGTCCTCCTGATAAATTTCCTGGATAAGCATCTACTCTATCCAACATGTCTACTCTTTCCAATACTTCTAGAGCAATTTTTTCAGATTCNTCTTTATTCATACCTCTAACATGCTTGAGCCCCAATGTNATATTTTCTAAGACTTTAAGATGTGAGAAAAGTTCAAATGATTGGAAAACCATACCTATTTTAGAACGTATTTCATTAACATCAGCTAAAGGATTATTTATGATTTCACCATTTAATTTTATTATCCCATTCGTAGGTTCAATCAGTCTATTAATACATCTNAGTACCGTTGATTTCCCACTACCTGATGAACCAATGATNGCTACAGATTCTCCNNTTTTAACCTTGAATGAGACTCCTCTAACTGCATGAACGCCACCCGAATATATTTTTTCAAGGTCTTCTACGATTAGCACANCATCATCCATTTAATTACCTCCTGAGATTCCTAATCCTGGAATTCTAGTTTTTTCTTCCAATCTTCTCAATAGTATAGCTAGAGTCCATGTGACGACGAAATATGNAATCATNACCATGCCCCAAGTCCAAAATATTTGGAAAGTAATTGCAACAACTAGTTTTCCTTGACGGGTCAATTCTGTATATGCAATCACACTGGCTAAAGATGAATTTAATACAAGATTGACCATTTCATTTCCTAGAGGCGGTATGCATATCCTGATTGCTTGTGGAAGAATAATTAATCTCATCGTGCCCATATAAGTCAGACCTATACTTCTCCCTGCTTCCATTTGCCCAGATGGTATTGCCGCAATTGCTCCTCTGATTGTTTCGCATTGATAGGCAGCTGAGTTTAATCCCAATGCGAAAATTGCACTAAGATATGATCTCTTTCCGGGTCCGAATAAACTCTCATTCACATATTCGATTNATGGAGAAATTAAATTATCTAGTGGGCCTAGATAAGATGAAATTATTGATAAATCTCCAGTGAAATCAATTCCTATGCTTTGTATGTGTTTACCTAATTGTATTCCGAAATGAATAAACATGAATTGGACTAATAGTGGCGTATTTCTGAAAAAATCTGTGTAAAGAGTTGCTATGCTATTTAGAGGCCTCAAACTCCATGGGTCTATTGAAATACTGAAATCATTAATTTTGATTCCCTTTCGAGATAGTTTCGGAGTAATTCTTCTAGTCAAGAAAAACCCTGTACCTAATAATAGACCAAATTTCATTAAATTATTAACATTTAAATCGAATTTATTTAAATCAAAACCTACGAATAATTCTGTCAAAATTATCGCCCATAAAATCCCTAACAACATTAATTTACCCGCATAAATTGTTTTCTTAGTAAAAGTACCATTTGTTAAAATAAATAAAATTCCTAAATAAGTTAAGCCAATTCCAATTATTAATGCAAAGAATGCCCTAGGGTTTCCAATTGGGGCAAAGATATATCCTAGCTGCGCTGATAACTTTGGAGTATCTGANCCAAGTTGAAAATCATGAAAATCTACCAGAGCTGAATAGATTAATTCTGCACCTCCATTAATATTCATACCTCCTGAAATTGGCAATCCAATTAATAGTGATAACCCTAGTATTTTAATCACCTTATTCCTATGTTGCCCAGGTATCAAGATACCTAGGAAACCATCTGATTCTGTGTTTTTCTTATTGATATATTGATCAAATAATATAGATATAGAAATTATTGACAGGAACGTGAATATGCCTAGACCAATTCCNCTTTCTCTCATGGAAAAAATACTAATTGGTATCACAATCCAAAACAAGATTAATGTCTTTTCAAGATCACTTTCAATCATTTGCTTTAATGTGGTTGGAGCAGTTTTACACATGGCTAGCATTATACCCAAAAAGAAACCAAGTAAAATTCCAAAAATGACTATTTTCACTGTGGCTTTCAAACCTTCCCAAAGATTATCCTTTGTGAAATCTACAAATTCATTGAAATTACTTAAATCTATAATTTCAAAACCAACTGGATTATCTTCACCTCCATTTTCAGTGTAGAAGATTTTTCCATTGTCACCAACAATAATTCCTCTAAATGCGGTTTCCATAGCGATATCGTTTATTGTCAGATATGTATTTCCATCCGGAAGTAATTGTGGCGTTACAATATTCCCTCCATCTTTACTCAGTGCTACAAAACCTTCTTCTCCTGTCAATAATATCTTTGTAGTGCTCAAAACTTCTAAGGAAGTTAAATTGACATTCATACTAGTGCTATAATTTTCTGATTCAATTTCTTTTATTGTCCATGAATATCCAACTGTAGTTGTTAATGACTCCTGAGTTGATTTCAAGATATTACCATCAGAAGTAATTGCATAAGCCCTATTTGCTTTATAATAGCCAATAGAAATAATTTCTGATTCTTCGACAATTTCTGGAGTATCTCTTATTTCCCACGTCAACCCATTATCCTCTGAACCTAGAATTAATCCTGATGAGCCGGATATTAACCCTCTTTCGTTCTCAAATGTGATATCGAATAATTTTTCAGAGGTTAATGAATTTATTTGTAACCATTCATTGTCTTTGAAAATCTGAATATCTCCCAAATCAGTAACTATCACAATTTCGTCAAAGTTGTTAATTGATACTGAGTTAATTCTTGTTTGATTATCAATATCTATATTAATCCATTCATTTGANTGAATTTCTTTGTAAATTACTACTCCATTTTTCCCTGCTGCAACAACTAAATTTTCATTAGAATCTGCNGTCAGTATATCTTCAACTNTNGGTGAATTTACTATGCTCCAATTANTTAATTTTTCACCATGGATAATTACTCCATTATCTCCAAAGACCCAAGCATCTCCATTAGAATCTATTACTGCTGCATTATAGTTATTATTTGTATTANTATTTACTTCATCCCANGTACTTTCATATCCTTCTGCTAGATTCGGTGTTAAGAANATAATAATTATTATACTGGCAAAGAATATTATTCTTGAAGATTCAGGTATTTTTTGCCAAGCCAAAATCCTTTCTTCTTTTAGAAACACATTCACACCTATTTAGAATATGCCTAATTCAAATTTACCATCTTCTGTGGCATGTAATTTTGGATCCCATAGAGGTGTAAATGTTAGGTTTACATGAACACTTTCCAAACCTTTAGTATCTAGAGCCGCCCTATGTACTGCAGCCATTAATTCAGGTGCTATCGGGCATCCAGGACTCGTCAGAGTCATATCAATTTCTGCATGTGTATTTTCTATCTTTACATCATAAATAAGGCCCAAATCAATGACTGATATTTTCATTTCTGGGTCTTCAACTCCGTTTAAAGCCTCAAGAACATCATTCTTATCAATCATCCTAAGTCTCCGAAAGTATCTTTGCCTCTTTAATCACTCTATTGAACATATTCAAGAAACCATTTGCTCTATTTGGGCTCAAAGCTGCTTTCAAACCCATTTCTTCNACATATGCAGGAGTTAACTTTGATACTTCAATCGGTTTCAATCCATTTACNGCAATTGCTGTNATGCTCATTAGGCCTTGGACNATTTGAGCATCTGCTCCTGCCTTTAGTAAGAAAAGTCCNCCNTCATCTAGAGAACAGATTACATGTGCTCTAGATTGACAACCTAAAATTTGATTTTCTTCTGTCCATTCCTCTATTGGTAATGGGTTTGGATTATTTTTAGCATAGTCGAATAATAATTCATATCTTTCCATTGAGTCGAAACAATCTTTGAATTCTTCAACGATATCATCTAAATGCTCCGGCCAAAGCGTAGGCATGTTATGCCGTAAAGGTTTTTTTTATTCAAATGATTGTTTATTTATGCGAATCTTTCACAAATATATTTCAGATGAGTGATGAAACCTTCAACTTCTTCTCGTGTGTTATATATCCAGAAAGATGCCCTATTAGTCGAGGGAACTCCTAAAGCATCCATTAGTGGTTGTGCACAATGATGCCCTGTACGAACTGCATATCCACCTTGATCTAATAGTAATGCCAGATCTTGCGATTGAATTGTATCGTGTAAAAATGATACAGCCCCTGAAGAGTCTTTATTCGTTGGGTCTCCAAAAATCTTTATCCCAGGTATTTTTGTCATTTCTTTACCTGCGAATGATGCGATTTCATGTACATGATTGTGAATATCTACCATTTTGAATTGCTCTAACCATTCAACTGCGGCACCCCAGCCTATTGCTTCCGCAATTCGTGGAGTACCAGTTTCAAACATTGCGTGTCCATCCTTGAATGTAGATCCATCTGTAGTGACTTTTTTGATCATTGAGCCTCCTGTCATGAAAGGCCCCATCTCCTGAATTCTTTCATTTGATGTTAATAGACAACCTATTCCAGTGGGTCCAGCCATCTTATGGGCAGATATTGCNAAAAANTCGGCACCTAGATTTTNGAAATTTATTTTTTCATGTGGTGCGCCTTGTGCACAATCAATCAAAACTTTACAATTATTTTCTTTACTCATTTTGATTATTTCTTCTATAGGATTTCTAATCCCTAAAACATTACTAGTATGTGTTACACAGACTAATGCGGCTCCCTCTAGAGCGATTTCGAAAGCTTCCATATCTAACATGAATGTATCATTGTTAATTGGGACATACCTAACTTCTACGCCTTTCTCTTTGGAAAGTTCTTGCCATGGTACAATATCTGCATGATGTTCCATTTCTGTAATTACAATTACATCGCCATTATCTAAATTGTTTTTCGCCCAACCATAAGAGACTAGATTAATTGCTTCAGTAGCACCACTCGTATAGATCATATTCTCTGGTTTNGCACCAAAGAAATTAGAGATTTGATTTCTGGCATTCTCTAATGCAGAACTTGCTTCNTCTGCCAATGTATGATTTGATCTATGTGCATTAGAATTATAATTTTCATAGAAGTTACTCATCGCATCAATGACGCATTGAGGTTTTTGTGAGGTTGCTGCATTATCAAAATATACTAGATTTTTACCATTTGGCAATACTCTATCGAGTATAGGAAAATCTGCGCGAATTGCCTCAATATCCAACATCAGTACTTCTCACCATACNGACCGTAATGCTAATCAGATATNAAATAATGTATTNTTTATACAAGACATTTATGTCTGTAGACCTCTTTGGNCTAACTAATGACATCGGGAACCGGACAGAATGTAATTGAATCGCTTGGGAAGAAAGACCTTAATCAGGATGGTAATATTATTAATTTAGCAATAGTCGGTAGTAGTAGATTTTATGATTTTCAGATATTTGAAGAATTGATTGAGAATTGGGTTGACGNTAATGGTTATCCTGATTTAATNATAGTTGGTGGNGCAAGNGGTGTTGATTACATGGCAGAACGTTGGGCAGATAATAATTCAACTCCAATAGCTATTTTTTCAGAAGAGTGGGATGACCCTAACAGGACACTAAGAGATAGAGGTCGCTCAGAGGCACCTAATTCACTTACTGAGAAGATATTAAAGTCGGCTACAGACATACTCGCAATCCCTTCTCCCACTAGTAAATGGACAAGAATTGTTATTGAAATGGCTAAGGAACGTGAAATGTCTCTGACAGTTTACGAAATTGGTTAATTCAAATATATACAGTTGAAATATTTTCTTTTCAAGACATTAATTCGTTATTCGTTTTATCAATTCGCATTATCATGAACCCCAATTATAGTGATTACAGCCATAGTTCATATTGCCANAATAGCTTTTTTTTAGATATTACAAGGCGGCCTGTAGGGACTAAATGAAAAGAAGATATCAGTTTAAATCATAAATCAATCATCTAATATTTGACTTAAAATCTTCAATAGCCCTCTAAGTGTAACTTCGCTAATTCCTGAGACTTTACAAACCTCGCTCTGGGTCCTGGGTGAATTACTATTTTGTGATGCTTTGTACAACATACACCCAGCAATTCCCGAAGGTTTCTTACCTTGCCATATCATATTTTCGCCGACTTCGTCCCACAGATCTCTAGTGTAACCCAAGACCTTAGGAGGCAATTGTAAGTCCGANTGGAATTTCTCAAAATATTCCTCAGGTCCTGTGATATGGTGAGTATTCATTTTTCTAGCAACTAATCGAATTGTTCTTTTCAACTCTTTTTCTTCTACTTCANNAACCATATCAAATGCCTCTGCAATTACATCAATTCTTCTTGGTATTCCTGCTTGCCTTGCAGCAATGTATACACAAGCTGCTGTGACACCCCTAATGCTTCTTCCAGTAACTATCCCTTCTTTCATCGCATGTCTGTATAGATTCGCTGCTTCCTGTTCGATTTGTTTAGGTAACCCTCCTCTGTCTCTAATGAATTGCATTGCAATGGTTAAATTCCTGCTTCTACTGTCTCTAGTTTTACTTCTTTGATCAACTCTTTGTCTTCTTCGCCATTCTCGTAAGTTCTTTCCGTTCATGCCGTGCCTTGCTGCAGCACCTGAGGTCAGATCAGCTCTACTAATTTCTGTAGATAATCCCTTATCTGAAATGGTTAGAGATGTAGGAGCGCCAACCCTACTCCTATCTTCGCCGATTGAATGATTTGTCCACTCAGCCCCTGGGTCGATCATATTTTCTGCTGCAACAAAGCCACACTCAGAACAAATAGTCTCTCCACGGGCCGAATCAGTGTCCCATGAATTAGAGCCACAAATTTTACACTTACCAGTTACAGCCTCTGTCCCTCTTGAACGAGAAGGTCTCTTATTTGGAATAACTTCTTTTTTCCTTGAATTATTTCTTCGATCGAGATTCAATATATTTTTTTGACCCTGGTACTCGTTACTCATCTTATCAACCTCTAGTTGTATAGTTGTGTTGGCACTATTTAAACCTCTCCATTCTCTAAGTCGGAATTTTTTTTTTGAATTGATTTTTCTGTTCTTCGAAGCGCCACCTTCTTGCACCTGTTCCTTTTCGAAAGGGGTATGGGTGACGGTAAACTGGTAAGGACTCCTCTGTATGATAATCATTTAGAATCAGGGGCGAATATAGTGGATTTTCATGGCTTTGAGCTTCCAATTTGGTATACTTCAATCCAAGAAGAGCATATGTCTTGCAGGAATAAATCCGGTCTTTTTGATGTTTCACATATGGGCTTTTTCGAGTTTGAAGGTGATGGAGTACTTCCATGGCTAAATTCAATAGGTACTCAACAGTTTATTAACTTCACAAGNGGTAAATGTGGTTACACACATTTTCTTGACGAAAGTGGGCATATAATTGATGATATGATTTTCGCAATAAATTCTGAAAAAAGTGTTTTTGGGGTTCCAAACGCCTCTATGATTTCTACAATGTGGGAATGGTTCAATTCAAAACTTCCAAAAGATGGTTCAGTTAGAATTAACGATATGTCAAATGAAACAAGCATTATCGCCCTACAGGGCCCCGAATCAATTTCAATATTGAGAGATGTTTTAGGTGAAGAGAATACTGTTTCCAGATTTTCGTGCCAGCATATCGGTAAGAATAACTTAGGTATTACTGGATGGATTCAAGGAACAGGCTACACGGGTGAAAGAGGTATTGAGATATTCCTCCCTAATGACCAAGCATCAATTCTCTGGGATTCTCTAATCAATTCGGGGGCTATTCCAGTAGGATTGGGGGCAAGAGATACACTTCGATTGGAAAAGGGGTATCTTCTTTCAGGGCAAGATTTTCTTTGGCCTGGTCTGGGTATTAAGCCAGAAATACAATTCCCCGAAGGTTTTCTTTCTCGAAATTCTGTTGAGACAAATGTCCCTTTTGGATTAAATCTAGATCATGATTTCATTGGAAAAGAATCGGTGATTGAATCTTTAAGCTCAGGTGCTAGATGGCTCGGGTTAGTCTGTCAGGAAAGGGGTCCTAATCCTCGACCCGGACATGTAGTATTCGATGGCCCAGGCGATTCTGCAAAAAAAGTAGGTTATGTAACAAGCGGAGGGCCATCTCCAAGTTTGAATAAAACAGGCATTGCAATGGGTTATTTCGAAGAAGCATCTTTAGGGCAAGAGTTGTGGATTCAAGCAAGTAGTCGCAGAAGAATCANATCTATTGTTGTNCAAACACCCTTCATTTAGAACCCTANAGTTTGCTAATTATGACGGGGTAAGTATCATGTTTGCATGCCCTCACGNATACGCATGGCTATATCCGATAAACTAGTTGCCGCTGCAATGAAAAACCTTGAAAAGTTATTAATCAGCAAGGGCCTCAATGCAGAAGGAATGATTTCAAAGTTTGATTTCGATGGTGATGGAGAAATTAATATTGATGAGTTTGATAATGGTTTAGAAGAACTTACTGGCAGTCGAGCTCCTCGTTCTTATTTACAACCTATTTTTTCTGCTATCGATCAAGATGGAAGTGGNAAATTATCTTCNAATGAATTGATGGCTCTCTTAGGNATTGAGAATAAAACTATGATAAGTTCTTCATCTTTAGTTATTTCAAATCATGTTAAAGAAAAGTATAATGGAGAATATAGGTTACAATCTAGTAAGATTAATGGTAAAAATTGGTATTTAAACTCTAATGGATGTAGATTATATTTTTACAATGCTAATGATGGTGGTGCTCCATCTTGGAGTTTGGATGATAGAGAACAGGATGGCAGTAATGATTGGTATGGCGGTGGCTGGACTAGAGTTCCAGCTGATGGAAATATTCCAGTAGGCACACGTCGATTTGTAGGTGCTGGAAAAATTACTATTATAGATAATGAAATAAGTTCAGAGAATGATNCCTCTGAGGATTCAGAAGATGAAGAATCAGATATGGTTTCAATGGTAGAGAATTGGTCACTAGAATTAGGGCAAATGCTTGAAAATCCAGAGAGCAATGAAGCTATTGATTCGATTAAACTTTCAATGGATGAAAAGTTTGAATCTGAAGTTAGTCAACTGCCNTTGGTAACCCGAGCTCCTGCTAGAGCAATTTGGAAAATTAAGTCAGACGCTGTTGTCACTATTGCTAAAACTAAATTATCAAATGATAATGCGAAAATCGTAGCAGGTTTAGGTATTGCCGGGGCAGCTGTTGGTGCGCTATCAACTATCGATATTGAAACTAAAAAAGAAGAAAATGCAATGAAATCTAAATCTGAAANAGATATATCTATCTCAGAAAATGAAGAGACTGTAGAATCTGGTGATTCTTGGCATGAATCTCACCGAGTCGAAGTCCCTGATAGAGTTGAAACAGTTTCTCAAGAAAGTTCCGAACATTGGGCGGAAACACATGAAGTTGAAATTCCAGATAGAGTCGAGTTACCTGAAAGAGTTTCAGTTATTGAGCCTCTTTCAAAACCATTAACAGATGAAAATAATTCAGACACCAATATTTCTGAATCAGACGTCACTGGTATTTCTTTAGAAGAAATAATTATTCAGATGAATGGAGCAAGATTCTTGAATGAACAGAAAGAACTTATTACAGAATTTAAAGGGAGTTTATTCGAATTACCATTCAGAGTAAATTCAGTAGATCGTACATTTGGAATTGGAATTTCNGATGAATATAGGAGAGGTAATACCTTACATGTAACTTCTGGAATACACGATATTGAAGTTAGAATGGTTAATGATTACGATACTAGTAAGATATTAACGGGCACTGAAATGTCTTTACAAGTCTCAGTCGATTCATGGAACGGGATTAGAAAAAGATTGATAGTAAATTCTATCTAAGCAACTTCAAAAGATTCTTCTATCATTTCATCAAGACTAATTCTCGGTCTAAAACCNAGCCTNTCNTCNAATACCCAAGCATCTACGAGCCCGAATACTTCNTNATCATCGCTTTGATTTAATTCAATTTCACAACCAGTTTTNGAATTATATATATTTGCTAGATCCAGCATAGAAATACCTTTTCCAGAACCCACTGCTATTTCTTCCCTAGTTAATGGGGGGTTTTCGATTATTCCACCAATCACTTGTATTAGGTCTTCAATATGGATAAAATCTTTCGGACTAGAGCCATCACCTGGAACATTGATCCAACCTATTTGACATTCTCTAGCCCAGCGATGTAATATGCCATTNCCAGGTGGTCCCGAAAGTGGAACACCTTGTACATTTGATGCTCTAATAACGCTAACAGGTTTTTCAGAATGTGCTCTATCTAATGCGTTTTCTTCCATCCATAACTGACCTTCTGCTGCTGTGTCTCGAGGTGCTAATGTAGAATCCAGACCATAAAATGGTTCCCCCGGTTCCCATTGTGGATGAACTCTAAGAGTCCCTACAATAATTAGGTGAATACTTCCATGCCTATCTACGGCATCTAGAATAGGTCTTGCTGCATTCATCATTTCCAATTTAGTTTGTCTATCATTTCTTTCGAATGACGACTCAACTGGCCTAGAATTAATATGTATTAGTGCGCTACAAGGAGTTAGCAAAGCATCAATAGTTAATTGCTCTTTAATGGCTTCATCAGGGATTATTACAGCAGCATCCCCTAACATTTCCACTATGTATGGGGCAACAAAAGTATCTGACGCAGTGATGGCAACCTTCATTCTAACGTACCTCGACTACTTCCTAAACAATAAGAGGATATCGGTTAGATGTATAGATTCCACCAACGAACAATTAAGTCATTATTTGGTATCCAGAAAGTGTAAGGAACCGGTGATAGGCTTATGGATCAACTACCCAATTTAGGTCGCGAACACGAAATGCTCTCGATAATGGGGCTAAATTCAATAGAAGAACTGTTTTCTAATATTCCTGAAGGAGTTAGACGGAAGAAACCACTCCCTCTTCCGGACCCTCAGTCTGAAGAAGAAATCTGGAGAGACGCCCAGCATCTTCTTGGTTCCAATATTGATCTAGACTCAAGGCCTTCTTTCTTGTCTGCCGGTCTTTCAAGAAACTTTGTTCCAACTATGGTGGGGATGTTAGCGACTCGAGGTGAATTCTTGACTTCATATACGCCTTATCAGGCAGAAGTCAGTCAAGGAATGCTTCAGGCCATGTGGGAGTTCCAAACAATGATTTCTGAGTTAGTAAATTTACCAATATCTAATGTTAGTATGTATGATGCATCTACTTCTGCTGCTGAAGCACTTACTTGCGCAATAAGAGTTCATAATAAAAAAGCTATTCAGAAAGATACCATCTATGTTTCTGAACTTGTTCCACCTCACAGAATGTCTGTAATTGAAAATTATGTCCAAGGTTCTGGAATTAATCTCCACATGCTCAAACATGATGAAAATGGTCATTTAGACATCAACGCAGCATCCATTGCCCATGGTTCGTGTGCGGTTTATGTTGAACAGCCTAACTCTTTTGGAATATTGGATGAAGGCTTAATGAAGCTTAAGGGAAAAATTGGTGAGAATACTGCGTTGATTGTTGGTGTTGACGCTGTATCTCTTGGTTTAGTCACTCCTCCTGGAGATTGGGGTGCAGATATTGTTGTAGGCGAAGGACAACCGTTCGGAATAGGTCCTACTTTTGGTGGTCCAATTTACGGTATATTTGCCTGTAATGAGAAATACATCAGGCAGATGCCCGGTCGAATCGTAGGGCAGACTCATGATACAAACGAAAAGAAAGCATTTACCTTGACCCTATCTACTCGTGAACAACATATTAGGAGGCATAGAGCCACCTCAAACATTTGTTCTAATGAGACTTTAATCGCTTTAATGGGTGCTATGCATATGTCTTTGTTAGGACCTGATGGAATTACTGTCTTGGCTAAGAGAGTTGCAGCATCAACAGAAGCCACTAAAAAAGCCCTAACTTCAATTGAAGGGGTAGAATTACTCTATCCCAATTCATCGAATTTTAGAGAGTTTGTAATCAAGATTCCAGGAGATACAGAAAAAGCAGTATCATTCATGGATTCCGAAGGAGTAATCGCAGGATTTCCTTTAGGATTATGGTGGGAATCTCACTCATCGTGTATCTTAATTGGTTGTGATGAAAGGACCAGTCATTCAGATATTTCTTCACTAGTTTCGGCAGTTAAGAAATGGATAAAGGAGGTGATTAATTGAGTGACATATTTTCATTTAACGGTGCACGAAATACAGGTTGGTCACAACCAGAACCAATTTTATCAGATTCCGAAGTTTTAGGTACAATCCCTTCCTCTATGCTAAGAGCAAGTCCACCTGCTTGGCCACGTGCTAGTGAACCGGAGTTAGTTCGCCATTACACATGGCTATCTAGAAGAAATTTTGGTATTGATACTGGTTTTTATCCTCTAGGATCTTGCACAATGAAACATAATCCGAGAGTTAACGAGAGAATAGTTAATCTTCCTGGGATTGATAGAATGCACCCTTTACAACCTGAACATCAAATTCAAGGAATACTCTCGATATTTTATGAAATGCAGGAAATGCTTGCTATATGTTCTGGTATGGACCAAGTGACTTTGCAACCAGTTGCGGGCGCCCAAGGCGAATTTACTGCAATGCGTTGTATTCAGGAGTTCCATCGAGAAAGAGGTGAAGGTCATAGGAACAAAGTCATAGTTCCAGATTCTGCACACGGAACAAATCCTGCATCGGCATCAATGTGTGGATACGAAATTATTGAGATACCAAGTGGCGAAGATGGAAGAATTGATCTAGATGCTTTACAATCAGTAGTTGGAGATGATACTGCTGCAATGATGATCACAAATCCATCAACATTGGGAGTATTCGAGCCAGATATAGCCAGTGCTTGCAATATTGTTCATTCAGCAGGGGGACAAATGTATTATGATGGAGCGAATTTTAATGCAATAATAGGGAAAACAGACCCAGGTCTAATGGGTTTTGACGCAGTGCATTATAATTTACATAAAACGTTCAGTCAACCACATGGGGGAGGAGGTCCAGGAAGTGGGCCTATCGGTGTAAAGAAACATCTTTCGAAATATCTACCTTCTCCACTAGCTTCCCGTCGAAAAATCATAGAATCTGATCCTGAGGGAGTAGGAGATGGTTACTGGTATAGTTGGATATCACCAGAAAATACGATAGGTAAGGTTCAGCAGTGGCACGGAAATGCGGGAGCTGTAGTCCGTTGTTGGGCCTTTTACAGAAGATACGGTAGAGAACTTGAAAGAATGTCAGAGCACGCAGTATTGAATGCTAACTATCTTCGTTTCAAGATTATGAATCCAGATAAGGATATTCTATCAAAAATACACGCTATGCCTACAGATGGGGCACCTACAGATTTTGTTATGCATGAATTTACCCTATCTTTGATAGGCATGAAAGATAAAGTGGGAGTTACCGGAAAAGATATTGCAAAGAGATTGCTTGATTATGGAGTAATGGCTCCAACACTTTACTTCCCAATGATAGTTCCAGAATGCTTAATGATTGAGCCTACTGAAACAGAATCAAAAGAGGTTTTGGACAAGTTTGCAGCTGATTTTCTAAATGTTCTAACTGAAGATCCAGAATTAATTAAAGGTGCTCCATATACCACTGATGTTTCTCGTGTTGATGAAGTTTGGGCTGCTAGAAACCTTATTCTTAGACATCCTGGCAATAATACTGATGTCAATTAGAGAAGAACCTAGAAGAATGACTCTCTCGGACCCTTTGTGGATTTAGACAACGAACAAGATTGGTTACTTGGTGAATCTTCATGGTGGCCTAATTCTGAGAGTAAGCCAACAGTCTCAAGATATGGAGATTTACAACCTCCTGAATCTTGGAATCATACTAACCCTAAATTAGGAGGTGAGGGGTGGATGCGCCAAAGGCTAAAACCAGTTGGGCCACAAATACTGTACTCTTCTTCTTGGTCACTTTTTTTCTTAATATCGAGTTCTGCTCCATTAATTTTCCCTAATAAATTACCAATTGATGATCAGTTAATGGCTATAATATTATTTTCATTTTCATGGATTCTAACATTAATACCATTTGTCTGGTTTTCCAATTCTAATAATGAAATTTTTACCTTTTTCCCTCTGGACTTACTTTACTTTTGTTTTGGGGTAATATTCTTCATTTTACATATTTTAATTGATCCTAGATTAGGTTGGTTTGGATTTTTATTATTTCTAATAGCATGGGCTAGAACAATCAGAAATATTAGTAATTCACTGAGTGTAAATTCTTCTAGGTGGTTGTTACCAATCTCTTCATCCGATTATTCTCAGGATATTCTTAATGACGGATGGGAAATTTCTTCTAATAAATTCAGAAATGGACTTATTGCCACTAAATCAGATATATTCGGACCATATTCAGCCGAATTAACTGGTGTTTCATATCGAAATCATAGATTTATTGCATTTAGTATGGTATATCGCAATAGAATAATTCATGACCCATTCAACACAAATTTTGTTTCAAATATTCAGATAAATAATTTCCTTTCAATACCTCCTTTGAAAATTTTGGGAGAACATTGGCCAGAGATTTTCATTGTAGAAATAGAAGAAGAATGATTTTTTTTCCTAATCTCCTATACGGCAGGCATTTGAACTATATTGATACCCGAGGAGCATGGATGTATGTATCATATTAGGGTCCAAATCGGATTTACCAGTAGCCAATAAGTGTGTATCAGTTTTAGATGAGTTTTCTATATCGCATGAAGTAAGAGTGGCTTCCGCTCATCGTGCCCCAAAGTTTCTTGAATCTGTAATTGAATCTTCAATAGAATCTGGTTGCAGAGTTTTCATTGGAATGGCAGGTATGGCCGCAGCGCTTCCAGGAGTTATTGCTTCGATGACCACCCTACCTGTAATTGGTGTTCCAGTTGGTGGTAAAGTCCCTCTAGATAGTCTTCTTTCTATTGTTCAGATGCCTCCAGGTATGCCGGTTGCAACTGTAGGAGTAGATAGAGGAGATAATGCCGGAGCATTAGCCGTACAGATGCTTGCCTTGACAAATACTGACTTAGCAAGGCAATATGATGCATGGAGAGTGATGAAAACCGCGAAAGTAATTTCAGACGATAAATCACTTAGAGGTGAATGAGTTTTATGCAAACTCAAATGTTGATTGATGAGGCAATTGAAGAATTACAAAATAAAATAGATGATACAGCAATTATAGCCTGTTCAGGAGGGATTGATTCCTCTGTCGCTGCAGTTCTAGCTCACCGTGCCGTGGGTAGTCTACTACATTGTGTATATGTAGATACAGGGTTTATGAGAAAAAATGAGAGCGCTGAAGTTTCTGAGATGTTCCAGGAGATGGGAATCAATCTGAAAGTTGTCGATGCCTCTGAAAGATTCTTTCAAGAATTAGACGGAATAACTGATCCTGAAGAGAAAAGGAAAATTATTGGTGAACAATTCATACGTGTATTTGAAGATGAAAAAAAATTATGTGGTGCTAAATTTTTAGTCCAAGGAACAATTGCACCAGATTGGATTGAGTCAGGGGGTGGTGAACGGGATGTCATTAAATCTCATCACAATGTTGGTGGCCTTCCAGATGATGTGGAATTGGATATTGTAGAACCATTACGTGAATTTTACAAAGACGAAGTCCGCTCAATCGCACGCGAACTAAAAATTAAATCAAGTGAGAGGCAGCCATTTCCTGGTCC
>NYXJ01000016.1 GCA_002685315.1 Methanobacteriota archaeon | reverse complement strand
ACTCTTCTTGAAATCTTTCGCATATTCATTTTTTCTACTCTCTTGAACATTATTTGTTCAGCAAGTTTTAGTACACGATTTTTATTTTTCTTCCAACTTCTACCACTTCCCCACAATTTCATTGGTTCATTACATGTCATAATTATAGGTTGTTTAGTTTTTCTTAGAAGGTTAATTAATTCGGCTTTACCGCCAGAATCTCCCTTTAATTTCTCCTCATCTCCACTGATTCTTTTCTCAATTGATTCATCATTAAGTTCAGCAAAACTTCCACTCAAATGGTCAACCTCATCTAATAGAATCAGAGTTCTACCGTTTTCCTTCTTATCGCCCGAAAATTGATCTAATGAAATGTGTTGAGAACCCCTAGTAGCGGCTTTTCTAATAGCAGCAGCGTTTCTTTCTTCAGACGCATTCAGTTCTATAACTGTCCAACCCTTTTCATTGCCGATTGCTTTGGCCAGAGTTGTTTTACCTACTCCTGGCGGTCCTGAAAGTAATATTCCTTTTTTCTCAGGTGGATTGCGAGAGTCCCATTGTTCTAACCAGGTTCTGATTTTTCTTAGCTGAGTACCATTACCTTCCATTTTTTCTATTGAAGTAGGCCTATATCTCTCGGTCCAATCTTCAACCAAGTGCTCTGCCACGAGTCTTGCTTAAGTTGGCGCTTATTGAAGATTATTCAAAATAATGTTGAAATCATATTCGAGTTTATTAGTATTAACAGTTCATTAATCTCAGCTCGAATTTGTTTTTGATCATCTCTTCTTCTTATTGTAACAGTATTATCGTCGAGTGATTGGTGATCAACAGTAATCGCCCAAGGAACGCCAATTTCATCGGCTCTAGCGTATCTTCTACCAATTGATTTACTTGAGTCAATAAGACATTTGATACCCTTTATTTGATTAATTTGTGAATTTAGTTTCCTTGCTGCCATCCCCATCCCGTCTTTCTCAAATAAGGGTAAAACAATGACATCTGCTGGTGCTACTGATTCTTTTAACTTGAGNANATTATAATTTTCTCCTTCNTTTTCTGTTTCTTCATAAGCATGATCTAAGATNTGCCAAATTATTCTATCNATACCGAAAGCAGGCTCTATTACATGNGGTGTNAACCATTCTCCNGCAATGNTNTTATGNACCATTTTCTTTTCTACCATCTGTTCAGTAATCTCTACATTAGTCCCATCACTNAGTTCNAATTTAAATGGTAAGTTATCTGGTAANTGACTCAAATTTTCTAGAGCTGCTAGGACTAGACCTGCTCTAGCTCTAAACATTGGNCCTAGGACTGAAGTTTTAGGTGATAGNATTTCTTTATTTTCAACTTTCACTTCTTCAAATTCNCTCCAAGCTCTCAATGAACTTGANTTAGAGTGTTTTTCATGNGATAGTAAGTCATGACAAGTCCTGTTTGCAATCCCTACGCATTCAATCCAACCATGTTCTCCTAGAATCTCACAGTCCCAACAATCTTCAGCATAATGGGCCATTTCATTACCTTCATGNTGCCTGAATCTTATTTTAGAAGGATTAATGCCTACTCTAACTAGGAAATCCCATGTCCTAGATAAGAATAGACCTACAGTACTATCTTTAATCACATTATTATCGATAGCGTCTTGAAAAGTCATTTTAACTTCTTTATGTGTTTTCCCATTTGGATCAGGTATCAGAGAGATCTTCTCAATATTCATAGATAAGTCGACTAAAGGTGGTTTTTCAGGATCTATAAAATATTCTAATTCTGCCATATTAAATTCTCTTAATCTAATCATTCCCTGTCTAGGACTTATTTCATTCCTATATCCCTTGCCTGTTTGAATGGCTCCAAATGGTAATTTCTGCCTAAAATGCCTGTATAATGAGGGAAAGAGCATGAACATTCCCTGAGCGGTTTCAGGTCTCATATATGCTTGTCTGCTAGATTTCATGGCTCCAATCTTTGTTCCAAACATTAGATTCATCGGTTTTGAAGGAGTCCATTGTGATTTTTCACAGTTCGGACAACTTATTTTTTCTGAACTCAAAATACCATCAATTTCCTCCGAACCTAGTATGTCTGGATTTGGATGAAATCCTTCTACCAATTGATCGGCTCTGAAAGCGCTAGAACAGTTTTCGCATTGTGTCATTAAATCATTAAATTCACCAACATGGCCACTTGCGACCAATACATTTTCAGGTGTAATTGTGGGTGAATCTATTTCCACAATATCTCCATTTACTGTCCAATGTTCAATCCAATTTTGAATCACTCTTCTTCTAATCGAAGCCCCCACAGGACCATAATCAATTAATCCAGAAACTCCGCCATATATCTCGAAAGCAGGAAGTACAATNCCTCTTCTCTTCAGCATTGCTGAGAGTCTCTCAATACGCTTCTCATCAGCCATATTATGAACGTTTGAATCAGTGTTTACCTTTCAAGCCATCCTTAGTTGATTAGAATAAAAATTGATTATTTAGTGTTTTCAGGATTTTTCAAATTTTTATTTTTCACATGTATATGTTAATGAATTAATCCAACATTATAAGTACTCAATCGATACGCTTCGGGTCGCGGTGTATATTAAATGCCAGAAATTGAATATGTACAAGACATGATGGAGTCTGAAGAACTCCTGGAAAAGTTGTGTCCACCCGTACGTAATTGGTTCAAGGATAAGTTCCCTGATTTCACACATCCGCAGAAAGTTGCAATTCCAAAGATAATGGATGGAGAACATCTGTTACTCTGCTCACCAACAGGTTCAGGTAAAACTCTAACAGCATTCTTGACTGTGATTAATGATTTAGTTAGTCGCTCTTTGGATGGAAGTCTAGAGAATTCTGTACAATGTATGTATATCTCTCCAATCAAGGCACTTGCAAATGATATTCAGAAGAATTTAATAGGGCCATTAACAGAAATTAAAGAAAGTTATCTTCCATCTAGGGCCAAGGATATCACTGTAGGTCTGAGGACTGGAGATACACCACAAAAAGAAAGAGAGAGAATGCTGAAAAAACCACCTCATATNTTGATTACTACTCCTGAATCTTTAGGNCTCGCATTNGCNAGTAAAAGATTCAGNCCCNTTCTTAATGATATGAAATGGATGATAATTGATGAAATGCATTCNTTAGTCCCAACNAAAAGAGGNACTCATCTTTCATTGAGTTTAGCATTGATGGATTCTGTGATTGATTCTNATGTCCAAAGAATTGGAATTAGTGCGACAATGGANCCTTTGGANGCNGTCGCAGAGTATTTGGTTGCATCNGATAGTCGTGATAGCGACATAGATCCTCAAAAAGTTNCCATTGCNAAAATTTCAGGTTCNAGAGATCTCGACTTAGATATCATATTGCCNACTCCAAGATTTGCNTCCACTCCAATTAAGGAAATATTAGANCATAATGTNGATCGGATTAAGGAATTAGTAGAGGCACATACAACGACTTTAGTATTCGTAAATACAAGAAATATGACTGAAACAGTNGTTCAAAAATTAAAAATCGCAGGATTATTGGGTGTTGAAGGNCATCATGGTTCTATGGATAAGGCAATACGATTGGATGTGGAACAGCGCCTTAAGAATGGGTATCTAAGGTGTGTAGTTTCATCCAGTAGCTTAGAAATGGGNATAGATATCGGTTCTGTTGATTTAGTTATTCAAGTNGGTTCACCNGGAAGTATTGCAACCGCACTACAAAGNATAGGTAGAGCCGGTCACCAAGTGGGTGGNCTTCCACGTGCAAGATTTTTACCTATATCTCCTCATGATTTGCTAGAGTTAGTGGCTTTACAAACAGGTATTCTAAGAGGGTCAATGGATATTCTAAAATTCCCCGAAAATTGTCTTGATGTATTAGCTCAATTTTTAATTGGTCTTTCCATTATTAAAGAGTGGGATATTGATGACGCATATGATCTAGCTTCTGCCTCTTGGCCGTATAGGAATCTTCCTTATGATGATTACATAGAGGTTCTAGATTTGCTTGAAGATGAACGTAGAATTTGGATAGATTGGGAAGATAATAAATTTGGTAAACGTGGTTTTGCACAGATGATTTACTACACAAACATTGGTACAATTGCTCCTAATAATAACTATCTAGTATTCACCTCAGATGGGACAATGGTTGGTCAATTATCATCAAGTTTCGTTTCAAGTCTCAGAAATGGAGATGTGTTCTTACTAGGAGGTTCTACTTACAGAGTGAGCAGTATCCGAGGAACTAGGGTCAATGTAAGTCCTGCCACCGGATATCGTCCAACTATACCATCCTGGACAGGAGAAGCAAATAGTAGAACTCATGAATTAAGTCAAGAAGTGTTAGAATTACTAGAAGAAGTCGCTACATATGCTCGTTTAGAAAAAGATCCAATGACTATATTCACAGATATCTTAGGGTTAAATAGACCAGTTGCTCATGCAGTTTCTGGATTTTTCCAAGAGCATGTTGCTACGACATTCCAAGTTCCTAGTAATGACTTGATTTTGGTAGAACAAGTAGAGGCTCCACTCCCCACATATATTGTCACCACTTGTCGAGGAAGGGCATTTAATCTCGCTCTCGGGCATCTTTTTGCAGGAATAGCAACTAATGATAATATAATTGTCCATGAACTTTCCTTCGATGAGAATGGATTTATGATTAAGTTAAGCCATGAGGTAGAGATTTCTTTAATCCCAGAAATTTTCAAACAAGGAAACAGCAAAGATGTGTTACAGAAGCATATGATGGAATCACAATTGTTTGCAAAGAGGTTTAGAGAAATATCTAGTAGAAGTATGCTTAATCCAAGAAGAATAGGTGCTGAAGAAGTCAGCCCTAAGCAATTTCAGCAGCGGGCAGAGCAGATTATGCAGAAGCACAGACAAATGGACGATTCTGTATTAATTCGTGAAACAATGAATGAGATTCTTCATGCTGATCTAGATATGGCTCAACTAGAAATTTTCATCAATCGAATGGATAGTGAAGATGTACGGATTGTCCATAGAAGAGTCAAAATGCCTTCTCCTCTAGGTATGACATTATTCATGTCTTCATTTGAAGACCTATTATCCCTCAGGACACGAGCCTACCTAATCAAGGATGTCGATCCTGAGATACTGAGGCGTTTACTGGGTGCGCGTTCTTTAGCTACTGACTTAGATAAATCAAAAATATCTGAATATTACATGTCGAAAATATCTGAACCAAGAAATGCCAAAGGTCTCTTGAGATTGATGGATATGGGTGGTGGTTTGAACAGAGGTATGTCTAACCCACTTTACGAACATAAACTAAAAAATATTGACATAGCAGTAGTAGAAGAATGGGTAAGAGAGCTATCCGAAAGGGGATTAATCACTAGAGTCCAAGGTACTGGACATGAACAAATTGATGACAAATGGTTTTCAATGAGAATGGCAAATGTTCACGGAACACTAGGATGTTTGGCAGTAGCTGGTGGTTCTGAAGCTAATGATATTAGAGAACTATACACTGGTGGCTTAACCTACCAAATAGGCGTAGATTATGATAGTGATTTTGAGCCTAAAGAATTGAAGAAAATGAACTTATCAGATCCTCAAGATTGTTTAAGGATGAAATTACTTGATATGTTGGGTTCAGAGGGTCCTCAGGTTTCAGATAGTCTTAGCTCAAGACTACCTTTCCCTAAAGCTCAAGTTGAAGCTGTTTTACAAGAATTAGAGATGAAAAATCTAGTTTCTATCGGATTCTTCACTCAAACTGATGAGGGTGAATATATTCTCAGGGTCGATGAGTATAGAATAACTGGAGGGAGTGTAGAAGTTGTTGACTATCGAACACTTCAGAATCATCTTCTTGCAAAATCATTCAAAGAATATGAAGAACCTTCCCAGGCAATTCGAAGTTTGACTCTTGTGCAAAGAAGGGATGAGTTATTGCATCGTGTGAAAAATTATCGTTTTAGAGATTGGAAAGACATTAAGCACGATTCAGACATTTACAATGGACGCTTACTTCACAACAGAGTAGGATATACTTCTAAAGATAAGATCCCGATGTTTTTAGGTCTCAGAGGTGAGCCCTGGATTGGTGCATTGGAACAGGAATTACTTGACAAAATTACTCCTGGCGGCCTATCTCGTGCAGAATTATTTGACGGATATCCCAAAGGGAAAGAGAATGCTCATATCCAAAGAAGTTTGAAGAGTGCATTAAATAATTTAGAAAGACAATTATTAGTTGCCAAACAGTATCTGGTTTTACCCAATAGAAAACGTTCTTTGGCAGTTTTCCATAAAATCCATGATGTGGTAGAGCCATTAGATTTTGCAAACTCTGTAAAGCATTTAATTGAGGCCATAGGTCCCGTTAGACTGCATACATTGAGATTCTATGTAAGTAGACCGGTAGAAGAATTAGCCGAGGTCTTGAGAGACTTAGATAACTCAAAACAGATTAGGAGAATAGTTGCTCTTCAACCAGATCCAACCGATTATTATGCTTCTAAAGAAGACGCTGAGTTATTGCTTCAACCAGTTTTAGAAGATAGGAAAATGAGAATATTATCTCAATCAGATCCATTTTGTAGTCGTTTTATTCAAGAAGTTAGATTGATTTTGAAGCAAGGGTGGTATCATCCAGTTTTCAAGGGAGTAGATCCAATTGGCAGAATCTTAATGTTTGTAGTTAATGATTATCTTGAAATTAAAGATATTAATATCCCTCATTCCTACTTAGATGAGTTCAAGGAAACATTTGAGGAGTTATTGGTTAATTATCGAGATAGACTTGTTGATGTGTCAGTTCTCCATGCTTTCAATTCCATACCAGTTCATGATTGTGATGAAAATATTCAGAAAATTCTTGCAGAATTAGGTTTCATTTCAATGGGAGATGGAGAGAGATATATCCGTGGTGGAGTTGTAGAGCCTAGGTCAAGGCAAGAAGTCAATCGGATGCTGTTTTATAATCACAGGTTACATCAAAATTCTAGGCATGAAAACGAAACACTTGCTCTCGAAACGATGGATGAATTAAGAGATGATTTCGCACTCAGAGGCCGTTGTGAGATGTTTAGAGTTAATCTGAAAGCAATG
This sequence comes from Methanobacteriota archaeon, assembly GCA_002685315.1. The sequence goes on along the minus strand of NYXJ01000016.1, from coordinate 20,199 downwards.
GCTGCTGCACATCAATTATCTCAGGGTACAAACTTACGAGGGCACTTAGTTTGGGGAAGGAAAAAACACTTTGAGAGACTTCTAACAATACGTAATCTGCAATCTAATGAAGATGATGAAGATATACTTCAATTTTTCAGAGAGCATCACGATCCAGGAATCTTCATGGAAAGACATGCTATGAAAAGAGCCGAATTCAGGAAGTTAATATCTCCATTAGTCAGGAGCGGTCATTTGATACAAGATTACAGAGGTGGATTCAAGACAGTAGCACCAATTTCTAATAGTGATTTATGGGATATCAAGTCAAATTATCTTAGAGATTTGGTGAGTGAGTACCCAGTGATTTCTTTGAAACAAGTAGAAAGATTGGCTGGCTCTGCCTTTTCTGCTGAAGAAATAAGTGATGTCATGCATGAATTTGAATCGGATGGGACTTTGATTAAGGGATTCTTAGTTGATGATTTACAGGATATTTGTTGGGGTAGGCAAGATATTTTAGAAGGTCTTGACGGAATNAGAAAAACGAGAGATTTNGTGGTCCCACCNTCNGATCCGCTAATACACTATTTTGGTAGCCTTCTTAGNGAAAGATTTGGTTTTGGCTCAGCCTANATGGTATTCCACAAAGAAGAACCNATTGCNGCTTTCAAAGCTAATACNAAAGATGGGGTCATTGAAGTAACAGATTTCGTNGGTGATTCGGANCTAGAAAAAGAAGCATTNCGAGTGATGAANGAATTNGCATGGGAGCATGATATGCCACTGACNGGAAAATTNTACGAACAACTTCGTTCAAGATGATTTACTCGTACCAGTAATTTTTTCTGCAACATCNAATACTGGATTTAGAATCTTCATTATATGTTTGTGTAGCTCAGGCAGTAAATCAAATAGTGCAATGGCCATAAGGAACATTGCAAATAATGAAATTGCTTTGGCTGCATAACTATGTGTGAAATCAAACATTTCAATACCCATTAGTGACCAGTTTGGATAGCTTTCAGTTAGCCACACTATACCTGCGTTTCTGAACATATTCAATACATAAATTGTAGGCAATGCTATCAAAAGCCCTCTTGCTCTTCTTTTCCATGAAACAGAACTTAACGCCCCAATTGCTCCTACGAAAATTATCATTGACTGTAGTCCGGAACAAGCCATAATGAATTGAACAATTACTCTACCGTCGGAATCAAAAAATTGGACATAGAATCCTTCTTTGGCCAGAGATTCTGTGAGTATCCACTTATTTCCATCCCATTCAGAAACAGGNACATCTGGAACGCCGTCACGAGCAACCATCATTTCTCCGATATGGTAATTTCCCANACCACAGAATTCTAACATTAATTCNGTACTTTCNGCTGTCAATTGNATTAGNGCCATATTTAGNTATGGNACNCTAAAAATCACAAAATATGGTACTACAGCCCAAGTGAAACAACCTCTAAGCCATTGTAAAGCCTCTGGCGTTTTTTCATTTTTAATTTCCCAGATAGCTAATGCAACACTTCCGGGTAATGCACTGGCAGTCATTAATACCAAAACTGGGTCNGATATTTCGACATAATATCCCGATTGNAAATANAAATATAATCCCATAAAAANCCAGCCNATTGCNGCGAAATAACGTGATTTTTGACTATTTTGCCTATGGNANCCCAGGCCTAAAAANAAAGCACCAATCATAATTATAGCCAATTCTAAAGCCATAGGATTTACTCCAATAACNTCTCCAAAACCAGAGACAAGGAGTCCGATTGGCTCTTCCATTGNCATCCCTACTACGCTCAACTCGTAAATAGGATGCCCTCATCCGTACACNCGGGGTTCTACAATGGGATTCGATTTTTCTGACTTTGCGAACTCATATATTAGTGATTTGAAGGCNACTCTTGATAATATNNCCATGGCTTCTTTGGAAGCATTCTGGAATNTTGTTGAACTAACACGTCAAGAAGGTGGGAGTGTACATTTCATAGGTAACGGNGGAAGTGCTGCAACTCCTTCNCATAGTGCTGGTGATTGGTCAAAAGAACTCAAATTAAGAACAATAGCCCATAGTGATAATATCTCNTCATTTACTGCTTGGTCAAATGATACTGAATANTCAAATGTTTTTGTAGGGCAATTATCTACTTTCATTAGAGNNGGNGATTTGGTAGTTGCGTANACTGGNTCTGGTAATTCTCCTAATGTGATTAATGGAGTAACTTATGCAAAAGAGAATGGTTGTAGAACTGCTGCAATTACTGGAAACTACAATGGTCAATCAGGTGGAATGATTGTTGATTTAGTAGATGTTGCTCTAGTTGCACCCACTCAATCAATGGAGAGAATTGAAGATATTCAATTGATAGTTAACCATATTGTCAAAGAAGCAATTAAGTCTCATCATGGTTTGTGAATTTATGCTTATCCCTAAAAGAGATGGTGCTGAANTCGACTCNCNTTTAGATTTGTTACCACTACCTAATGGTGTTTGGAACGGTAAAATAGCCTATCTTGACAGAGACGGTGTTCTTAATATTGGTTCAGAAAATTACATAAATTCTCCTGAAGAGTTGGTGGTGTTTCCAAATACTGCTGATTCAGTGGCTGCATTAAGAGAATCTGGTTTCCGAGTTTGTGTGGTGACAAACCAGTCTCCGATAGGTAGAGGGTTATGGTCAGATGAAACTCTTCATAGCATTCATGCAAAATTGAGAGAATTATTACTGTCTGAAAATTCTAATGCTCACTTGGATTTGATTCTCTATAGCCCTTACGCACCATGGGAAGGTGCTTGGGCGCGTAAACCGAATCCTGGAATGCTTGAAGCAGGTAGACAAATTATTTCAGCTTCTGAAAAAAATATTGATATTAATCTTAGATTTGATAATGATTGGAATGATGCACATGATGAATCAAAATCAGTTATGGTCGGGGACAGGGATGTAGATATGAGAGCAGCATTTAATTTCGGAGTCAAGGGAATTAGGTGTAATCCTGAAATTGGTATTTATGATGTCATTTCTGAAATTTTAGGTGATTAGATTTGGAGAATCTTGAAATAACCCGAATTTGGATTGGGTTAGATGATACAGACACNCCTGATTATGGCTGTACTACNGCGACATTTGATGATCTAATAAATTCAATATCTCATTTGTCTAATTTCCGGGTTTTAGAAAGACGTTTGGTAAGACTATGGCCATTTGCCGAAAGAAGAACTCGTGGAAATGGGGCTTTATCNTGCATTATTGAATGNTCTTCTGAATCAATANTAGAATTTGAAAGCCTCTTATCCTTATTTTTTTCTAATTTGGAAGATAGTTTGCAAAACGATGGAGAGATTCATCCCCAAACTTCTCCTGCTTTAGTNTATTCNTTTGAACAGATNAATGAAGATTTTTACTGGGAAGCAGTNCGTCAAAAAGTAGATATTNCNGATAGAATAAAGAAACTTTCGGGAATTAAAAAGCTGACTNTAAATTCTGACTGGGGNCTAATTGGGGCATCTTCAGCTATGGCTTGGAAATCTAATGATNAATCTACTTGGGAATTAATTTCATGGAGATATCCTGAAAATATAGGTNANNAAAGANAAATTTCATCCGCTATTGTGAAGGAGATGGAAATCAATCATCCTGAAACATTTGTAAATCGTGATCCGACTAAGGAAAAAGGACTAATTGCTCCCAGAACTCCATGCCCTGTACTCTATGGTATTAGAGGTTCAACTTCTGAATCAGTACTTTCCGCACATAAATGGTTACAATCAAATCCCGCTGTTGAGAAATGTCAAAGATTCGCAATTCACAGAACGAACCAACTTAGTGATGATCACATAAGAGGGTTCTCAACTTCAACTGTTTTGACCAAACCTGTTGAAACGAAAGGTGCTCATTCAAGTTTAGAAGTAACTCATAAGGGGAATAGGAAAACTTTAGTTGCCTTCAAAGAAGGTGGTGATGTCAACCGTTTACTAAGAAAGTTNATTCCTGGAGATCGAATAAATTGGTTAGGTTTAGAATCTCCTGATGGCAGTATTCATCTTGAAAGACTGAGAATTGAATCATCAGTTCCAAGAATATTAGGGAGACCTATTTGCTGTAATAATAAAACTATGAGGAGTGCAGGTGTTAATCAGCCATTAAGATGTCTTTTTTGCCAAAAAGTCGCTCCAAAACACTGGGTTTTTGAAAATATTAATTTAACTGATTTAGAACTTACTAATGGGTGGGTAGAGCCATCACCATCACAACGTAGACATCTTTCCCGTCCACTATCACTAGGTGAGCCAGTAATGTTGAATTTAAATTAGGTGTAATTATGAGTGTCGATATTATAGTGGGTATTTTCCTGATTATTATTGCTATATTAATGTCCTATTATCTTATTATTAGTAAACTGGTAAGACGTGATAAAATTTCTAATAATGATGAGCAGTATTCNGGAAGTGCTAAGCAACCAGAGAAATTATCTGAGCCCAGTGATGATGCAATCAAAGAGTTAGAGAAGTTAATCAGGGACATTAGTTAATTAATTTGTATCCTTTTCTTGTGGCCTCTACTAGAAATTCTTTTTCTCCATCTTTAACCAACACTTTTTGATATTGATTATCGATTTTTGTCAACCAAACTGTCCTAAAAGATTCTTCAATTGTTTTCCCTCCTCTAGACATAAATCCTAGTAATCCTCTATCCTTACCTGAAGCATCTTCATATGATTCTGAGGTTATAATTATCCTTTTATCGCCATAATTTTCAACTAATTTTTTCATCAAAGATATTTCTTTTGCTTTCGCTCTACCATAATTTTCACACCAACTTTCAATTATCAATAAATCATTCTTCTTAAATTTTGACAGTAAAAAATTTATTTCTTTTAATTTACTCTGTAGATCTTCTCCAAATTCTATTACAATCATCCTACTCAAAGTCAACTCATCTAGGTGTCCCAAAATATCTATTATTTTTCTTTGGTCTGGTAGATTTCTAGTCATCCAAATTACATTATTTCCTTTTTCCAGAGCACTAAGTAATATCGTTAAAGACATTGATCTAGAGTCTGAACCAGGACCTGAGGAGATATGTACTGGCCCCATGCTCATATCAATCATAGTCATCTCTAGTAATGGGGGTGCTTGAGTATTACTCAAGCCAGTAGGTAGCTACACTGATTTGGATTATATTCTCTCTCTAGCGATTTCTACTGCTTGGTCGACTATTTCACCACTGAAACCCAAGTGGCTTTCAGGCTTGAATAAATCAGAAAGTTCCTGTCTTGTGAATATTTTCGAAATTGCTTCTGATCTAGCACAAATATCTTCTAAATCTTCGCCAGAATTAATTGCATTCATCGAAGCACTTCTTAGTACTTCATGTGCCTCATCTCTTGGCATCCCATTATCGACTAATGCTATCATTAATTTTTCAGCCATGACAAGGCCTTTTTGTGACTTAATATTGTACATCATTCTCTCCGAATCTACACCCAGTTTTGATAACACTTTATCACATTTGATAATAATGTCATCCAATAATATCATTGAATGAGAAAGTGTAAATCTCTCTGCAGATGAATTAGCTAAATCTCTTTCATGCCATAAGAGGGCATTTTCATATGATGGTATAATCATAGATCTAACTATTCTTGCTAATCCGCATGCATTTTCTGCTGTTATAGGGTTCTTTTTATGAGCCATAGTCGATGAACCAACTTGCTTTTCAGAATCGAAATATTCTCCTACTTCAGCAATTTCACTTCTCTGAAGATTTCTTACTTCTTGCAGGGCCTTCTCAATACTGGTGGACACATTTGCCATCCATGACACCCACTCTATGTATCGATCTCTTCCAACAACCTGAGTGGTAGCAATTGGAGTTTGAAGACCTAAATTTTGCATAATTAGGTTCTGAAGTTCGAATGCATTTTCTCCCTGTGCTGCTCCGGTGCCAACTGCTCCTAGAAATTTTCCAGTAGTAACTCTAGGAGTTAGTTCATCTAATCTATCAAGATGTCTTCTGAATTCATCTACCCAAACGGCCACTTTGAGTCCAAATGTAATTGGTACTGCTGCTTGGCCATGTGTGCGTCCTAACATCACTGTATCTCTCTCTCTTTCAGCCAAATCACACAACGTAGAAAGTAACATTTTGAGTGTTTCTTGTTGTAAATTAATGCTATCACGTATTTGCAACGCTACTGCTGAATCAACAATATCATTACTTGTGGCTCCTAAGTGTATACACCATCCCGAATCACCTGCTGCTTCTGCCATTGCTTTTGTTAGCGCCATAATGTCGTGCCTAGTTTCTCTCTCTATTTCGTCAACTCTATCTGCTGTGACAATTTCTGGTTTTGCAATTTCTGCAACTTTATCATAGTCTTCAGGACTGACCCTCCCAAGTTGACAATGAGCCCAAATTAATGCTCTTTCAACATCTAGTTGTCTCTCATGTCGGCCTTCTCTCGACCAAATAGATTTAGCTTCTTCTCGTCCATATCTGTAGTCTAATGGTGATACCGTCACGTTGTTCCCCATTATTGCGAGATGCTTTTCATGTTTGATTATAACCCTATGGTGATAGTTGAATTTTTGTAATGTCCCAAACTCCTCTGACTCCATTCCAAGTTTTTTCTCCTTCACAAATAATCGNTTTTTTGAAGTGNGGNGCATCGAGNGTNATAGTCTCAAATTCNCCTCCTTCTCCATCTAAATTAAATCTAAATTTATTTGAGAGTGTAGTTAATTCTTCTAGACTTTCTTTGGTTATTTTTTCTCCAAGCCATCTTTGATCTAATCCNTCNGAAGAAACNGAAANTATTCTCACATCAAAACCATGTTCTATNAGAGAATTCATATGNTCTNNAGGNCTATGGTGCCATAATGGGCAGAATGATATGAGATTCAATCTTTCACACATCCTTTCAATTCTAGTTTTTTGATAGTCAGATCTCAAAGCGCCAACAACAATTGCATCCAAAGTCCCCTCAAGTTCTCTTATCGCATCTTCAAGTTCATCAATTTCATCATTTTCAATTCCCGAAGAATTCACTTTAAGCCATTCAACGCCAATGGATTTAGCTTGAAATTCTGCTATTTCTGTATTTTGAAGTTGAAACATCATGGAATCGTCACCTATTATTTTTACAGTAATCATTACTTCCAAAGACCAACCCTGCATTAATGCCCACCATGATGCATAGGTGGAATCTTTTCCTCCGGATGCTAGGACTGCAACTTTCATACTACACCGAAAACGTCCTTGGCAATGAATGCCACTATTATCCAGCCATCTTACTGTCAAGATTCATAAGACACCTTCGTTGGTTGCAGTCTGATTAACATGCAGCCAAGCGGACGCGGATATGACCATGGAGTATCTACATTCTCTCCAGATGGACGACTTTACCAAGTAGAATATGCTCGAGAATCGGTAAAAAGAGGAACTACAACTGTGGGGCTCAAGTTTAAAGATGGAGTCATATTGATAGTAGACAAGAGAATTTCAAGTAAATTAATCCTAACAGATTCCATAGAGAAGATGTATAAGATAGATGATCATATTGGAATCACTACTTCCGGCCTTGTTGCAGATGCTAGGCAACTGGTTGATAAAGCAAGAGTCCAATGCCAAGTAAATAGAATGACCTATGGCGATTCTATCGCTATCACTACTTTAGTTAAGAAAATGTGCGACTTCATGCAGTCATTCACTCAGTATGGTGGAGCAAGGCCATTCGGAACAGCCTTACTCATCGCAGGAGTTGANGATGAAGGGATCCATCTTTTTGAGACTGACCCATCAGGTGCATACCAATCTTACCAAGCAGGTGCGATAGGCCGTGGAAGATCAACAGTAATCGATCACTTTGAGAATAATTGGAAATTAAACATGACTAAGAATGCTGCAATAAAACTTGGTTTGGAAGCTCTAAAAGAATCACTTGAAGATGACCTAAATAGGGAAACNGTTGAGATAGCAGTTGTAGATTCAAATGGGTATGAAAAGTTAGACAGAGAATCGACATTGAAGCAATTAGATAGATTGTAAGTATTTTCTGACCTACAATTCTAAGTCCTTCCCCCCTTCTCGNAGNTCATGGTTAGTCTTGATGATGCGGTTCTAGCCCGTCTTGAGAAAGGTGGNTCAAGATANGAAATTCTTGTAGATCCNGATTTGGTAGATTCTTGGAAAAAAGATCATTCTTCAGTTTCAATNGATGACCTATTAGCCACAGATCAAATTTGGAATGATGCTAGAGCCGGAGATAGACCTACAAATGAAGCNTTGATGAGTGTCTTTGGTACAACTGAAATTATTGCTTGTGTGGATAAAATTTTGAGTGAGGGGACGATTCAATTNACCACTGTTCAGAGGAAGAAAATNATCGCAGATAAGAGAATAAAGATTATTCATCAAATCGCAACCACTGCCACAGATCCTAGAACAAAGTTACCTCATCCAAAGACTAGGATTGAATTGGCTTTAGAAGAAATAAGATTTTCAATAGATCCATTTTTATCTGTTGATCGCCAAGTTCAAGATGCAATTAAATTGCTTAAACCGGTCATCCCGTTATCTTTCATAACCATAAGACTCGCATTCAAAGTTCCTGGTTCAGACTACGGCGGAGTGCATCGAATTTTAAGAGAATCAATTAAGAAAGAAGAATGGCTTAGTGATGGTTCTTGGGTTTGTGTTGTGGAAGCCCCAGGGGGTATGAAAAATGAGCTTATTAGTCAAGTTGCTCAGAGGTCATCCGAAGTTTCTGTGAAGGAACTAGACTGAGTATACCCCGTAGGGGTTCACATCAAGGTTATGAAGGGAGTGTTGGTCGCGCGGCTCGATAACATGACTGAAAAGAAGAACGCGGCCGGGCCGCAAGACAAACAACGAGTTACCCGTCTCGTTGCTCCAGGAGAAGATCTTGGAGGTTTAGAGGGTCATGAATTAGGTCATGGCGTGATAGCCATTGATGGCCGAATTCGTGCTACAAAGAACGGAAGAATGAATGTAAATGGAAATACTGTTTCCATTGAACCAAGAAGGACTGCATACGTACCTAGGCCAGGAGATTTGGTAATTGGGTACGTCGAAGGATGTACTAACAACATCTGGTTTGTTGACATTGGTGCTCCGTTCAATGCGATATTGCCAATGAGTCTTGGNCCATCNAAAGCAGATTTTGGTGGAACTAGAAGCGTAATTGANATNGGTGAAGCAATANTNTGTAGAGTCCAAGAAGTAGAAGAAACACATTCAAGCGTGGTTACCATGAAAGGAATGGGATTACGAAAGATTCGTTCAGGTNCNGTTGAGAANATCGACCCACATCTNTTGGGTAGATTAATCGGCAAACAAGGAAAAGCACTGAGACAACTCAAGGAGGAATCAGAATGCAGAGTTATTGTTGGAGACAACGGTCGACTTTGGATTGATGGAGATTTCAATGGAACATTAGAAGTTCGAAATCGACTCCGTTCACTAACTGCTGAAGCAAAGGCAGTGACACCAGGAGGTGTAGCATAATGGGATATGGAGAAGTAGAAATGATTGATGCCAATGGCATCCGTAAAGATGGTAGAAAAGCAGGCGATGTGAGACCAATTTCAATTGAGTTAGGTGTTGTCCCTGTAGCTGACGGTTCATGCCGAATGCGTTGGGGTACAAACGATGTAATAGCTGCAATATATGGGCCTATGGAAGCTCATCCAAGGAAAATCCAAAGACAGGATCGAGCAGTTCTAGATGTCAGATATAATATGGCACCTTTTTCTACATCTGATAGGATTAGACCTGGTTTTAATCGCAGAAGTAGAGAAATCAGCAAAGTTACTGCTGAAGCATTAGAAAGCGTAGTAATGCTAGAATTATATCCTCGTTCAAAAATTAGAGTTGAAATTGAGATAATCTGTGCAGAGGCAGGAACTAGATGTGTTGGTTTAACAGCAGCATCTGTGGCCCTTGCTCATGCGGGAATTCCTATGACTGACTTAGTTGTTTCAGTTGCATCCGGAAAAATTAACGACGTAGTAGTTTGTGACCTAAATAAGGCTGAAGATAACTACGGTGAAGCTGATTTGCCTATGGGAGTACTTCCTAATACCGGTGAATTAGTTTTCCTTCAGATGGATGGAGATTTATCTCCTGAAGAGTTCCAAGAAGCTTGGGATTACAACATGAATGCTGCAATGGTTATCCATGAGTATTGTGTTGAAGCACTAAAAACAGGGAGGTATCCTCAATGAGTATTCCTTTAGTTCCTCAATTATTAAGAAGCCACCTTAGGGAATTGGCTCAAAATGATCAGAGACTAGATAGTCGTACTCAATTTGAAGGCAGAGATGTAGAAATTGAGGTAGGGATACTAGCGAATGCAGAAGGTTCTGCTCGCGTTAGGATGGGAGATACTATTGTTTTAGCTGGTGTAAAATTCCAGACAATGACTCCTTATCCAGATAGACCAAATGAAGGTGGACTAATGTGTATGGCAGAGGTAAGACCGGTTTCTGGACGACAGCATGAAGCAGGGCCTCCGAGCGCTGAATCTATTGAATTAAGTCGTGTAGTCGATCGTGGAATTAGAGAATCAGGTTGTATTGATACATCTGACTTGTGTATAATCCCTGGTGAAAAAGCATGGCAAGTCATATTAGATTTGTTTGCAGTTTCAGATGATGGTAACTTATTCGATGCATTTGCCTTAGCAGGAATTACTGCATTACGAAATGCAATAATTCCACAAGAAAAATTCGAATTAGGTGAAGATAGACCATTGGTAGTGTCGAAAACGCCAATAATGTGCTCCTATCAGAGAGTAGGTGGAAGGTTCATCTTTGACGCTAATGGTAGAGAAGAACTGGGCGGGGACGAAAGAATCCATATCACTCTGGGCGATAACAATCATGTCCATTCATTACAGAAGGGTCTTAAGGGAGCCTTCACGGCCGCTGAATTCGAAGAACTGATGGAAGAGGCTCGTAAAAAGGGCGATGAACTTAGAAATATGGTCCATGCATTAGAAGGAGTTAATTAAAATGGCAAAAAGAACACAAAAATCTGGAGCAACAGCAAGATTCGGAGCACGATATGGTGTAAGTGTACGCCGAAGAGCAGGTTCAGCCATTGCTAAGAAGTCGAAAAATTACACCTGCCCAAAATGTCAGTATCCTAAAGTTAGCAGACAAGTATCTGGAATCTGGGCATGCAAAAAATGTGGTCATAAATTCACTGGTGGTGTTTGGGAACCATTCACTAGAGCATCCGATTCGAATAACAGAGTTATCCGAAGAGGCATGGAGGGTGCTACTGCAACTGACATGACTGTTATTGCTCAACAAGCGGCTCTAGAATATGAGCGTAAACTTGCCGAGGAATCAACTAATGAAGAAGAATAACCCTTCTAGTTTTGAAATAACATTTACTCATTCTAATGCGCGAGCATTGGCAGCAGGCTTAGTAACCGAATGTAATTTTATTTGTAATGGCAATTTAATTACAGTTTCAGAGAAAGCAGAAAGTGTTGTTGATCTGAGAGCCAGATGGAATAGTCTAATGCGTGGGTTGATAGCATCAGAGCATGCCCTTAGTGCCACAGGAGAGGATTAAATGGAAAACTCGAACCCTCAAGATATTCAGGCCTTAGTACAAGAATTACAATTAGCCCGTAACCAAATTCAAACGGTTTCGACACAAATCAATGAAATTTCTTTGACATTAGAATCTTTATCTAAACAGGATAAAAATAGGCCTGTATTTAGAGCAGTAGGTAATCTACTGTTAGAAGTTGATGATAGAGATGATTTAGTCAAAGAATTATCCCTATCTAAAGAGACATTCGAATCACATTTACAAAGAATGGTTGAGAGAGAAAATGAATTACGAACTCAATATGATTCTGCAGTTAGTTCAATGTAATGATTAGGTGTTTTTCTATGAGTGAATCTTTAGAAAAAGCGACGCCATTGGAACTAGATATGTTAATTCTTCAAAAGAAAATTTCTCAGGGTGATTTTGAAAATATTAATGTATTTTCAGAAGATATTTTGAACCGTTCTAGGGCGACTTCCGAGAGAGATCATTTGATTGAAGCCCGGGTAAGGATGGAAAGAGCTCTATTGGGGATTGTAGACCCTAGTTTAGTAGGTAATGAGTTAAGATGGTGTGTAGATAGATTGAATGCAATATGTTCCGGTTCACCATTACATGGTCTTGCATTACTTAATTTAGCAAATTGGCATAGAAATGTTGGTGAATCAATTATGTCTTTAGTAGTTCATGCAGATATTAGTAAAGAATATGGTCATCCTGAAGATATCATAGGTCTTTCGAGATTAGAAGCAGCGAGAATATATGTCACTTTGAATGATCTTGATCCTGCAATGAGGCATTTTTGGGCTGCAAGAAAATATTTTACCAATAGTAATATGGCCTCTGAAAGTTTAGTTTGTTCTCTCGAATGGTTAGATTTAGCGCTGGAAGAAGTTTCAGAAAAAGCTCCGGACATGGAAAATAGGATGGAAAATGCTGCACCTAGAGAATCTGCGGGTGCCACCTGGGTTCCCTCGAATCCGAATGATATTACAGAGATTGTTGAAGAACTAATCCCAATACTAACTGAAGATTTGTCTGGAGTGACTCGAAATGATATCGGTCTAATTATTGATTCCTCAAATATGCTAGGAGTAGATAAATGGAAAAGAATCTTAATAGAGAGAAAAAGTGAAATTCAAGATTTGAAAGTTCTCGAAGCACTCCAGTCATAATTTATCAATCTATTAATTTCTTTACTGTCCCAAAATAATTCATCAGGTATCTCGACACACCATCCGACTTCAATTATTTGTTCATCTTCAGAATCCCATCCATAAGGTTCGGGGTCTTCATTAATTTCTACTAATACAACTACTCCTCCTTTAATTATTGAATCATCTTCTGATATTGCAACACCTAATAATCCTGTTTCTTCGTATAGTTCTCTCAGAGCAGTGATGTCATTTTCTTCTCCCACTAGTTGTTTCCCACCTGGTAATTCCCAGCCTCTTTCGATATGTTTAACCATTAACCAGCATGGTATATCAATCTCATTTTTTGGTATCGCCCATACTACTACCCATGGCTCCTCAGTTTCCATAATTCATTTCCTCCATGATTTCTTTAACTAATATTTTTGCTTCCTCATCTCCTTCTGCTGCTAATTGTCTTGCCAAAAAGAAAGCTCCAGATAGGTTACCTTGTTTCCTGAGAGTTGCAATTTTTAGATAGTCGTCATTTTCCAATTGTTCTTGTTCATCCTCCAAATTCCCTTTGAAGTTTTTAGAAGTGGACATATCTTGCATTTTTTTAAGAAAATCAACTCTATTTTTGACAATTGGTTCTTTCCAAGGAATAGTTGCCCCTCCGTCCATTTTTGCCTCCATTCTTTTCTTATATCTGTCTCTAACTTTAATTGTAGGAAAATATGTCTGAGCTTGATCATAACAGAACCAAGCATCATCAAATTCTCCCCTTCTTTCATGCAATTTTCCTAGCTCATTCCAAGTTTCATGATTTGAAGGTCTTTGGGCTAAAATTATTCTTGACAAGTGTATGAATAATTCTTCATTGTTGAAATCCCTTAGTCTTTCAATTCTCCTAGAAAATAGAATATTAGCTCTTATATCTCTCAAGTCTAACTTTTCAACTCTATTTTTGAATTTTTGAGTTTCTTCATCATTTCCTATTACTTCTTTTGCCCATTTGTCAGGATCTAATGGATCTACTTTCAAACCAGCATTCAATAAATCCATTCCATTTTTTATCAAATTAATATCTTTTAATTGACCAAGTAATTCAGGATCTCTTCCTAAAATAGTAAATAGTTCTTTCAAAACTGCACGAATTCCTTCGATATCTCCTTTAATTATCTTAATCTTAGTAAGAATAATCCAATTCTCTGGATTTGTAAAATCATAAAGTACTGCTTGTTTGGCACTTTGTTCCGCCCAATTAAGATTTTCAGAATTTTCTGAAATCTTTAGAAATTTTACGGCCTGACTTCGATGTCTATTCCCCAAACTTCTTCTCGGGTGCTGTAATTTCTGATTAATATCAACATCTGTCATTTTTTGACCTCAAAGAACGGATTCATAAGGTGACTTATCGATTCCTGGTGGTAAACTGGCATCCATACCTATCTTACTTGTAAAACCATCTTCGGATCTACTAGGGTCAAGACTCGAACCTTTCTGGTCGGAAAGAATAATTGTATCTTTGTCGGGTTGCCAGCGGGTCATTAATGCCCATTCTACTCTCACTGGGTCAGATGTATCTATATCTTGGTCTACGACAATAACTTGTTTCATAGAAGGATGTCCTTCTAATGCTGCATGTATCGCTTTAACTCCATCGCCTTCATTTTGCGGAATAATTTGAACAACCGATGATAGCCATCCGCAACCTCCATCGGTCAGATACACGTCGCTGCAAGGTACAACCTCTGAAACTGCATTTTTTATTGTCGGAGCTCTTGGCATTCCCATTAGAGTTCTATGTTCTACTTCTCCCGGTATTAATGCATGGAATACAGGATCATCTCTATGATGGATTGCATTATAGGAAATAACATTCTCCTGTCTGACATCATCTACAGTACCAGTGATATCTACATATGGTCCCTCATCGTCTCTTTCTAAGGTTATTTTTGCTTCCATGGCATATTCGGCATTAGCAGGGACTTGAATGCCATTTGATAGTTCCACTAATTTCAAAGGTATTCCATGTAGTTTTTTGTGNAAAGCCGCCGCGACAGTTAACTCATCTAAATTTTCTGTGAATGACATTGCTGCTGCTAGNAGAACCACTGCATCCGCCCCATTAATCACAGCGATATCNACATTCTTTCCTTCTTTAGCAGCTAAATCTGTCATGGTTCTAAGGTGTCTTGGTACGAATCTAGAAACTGTGTGGTTTTCATCTCTCAAAAATTGCCTATGGAATGACATATTNCTTATCCCGTTATATTGAGCAATAATTACAGAAGCGGATTGATATCTCCCTCTNTCCTCGGGATAATGCCATGGGATTGGTATTTTTTTAAGATTGACTTTTTCCATAGTATTTTCCATAACTGGTGCTTGGTCTGAAGTAATTATTTCTGGCTCGCAGGGGTTATTCATAGCCCATGCTAGAATGTCAATAAGTTCGCCAGGACTTACATTAAATGTTTCACAAATTCTTTTTCTGGTTAGAACATTTAATGCAGCGGAATGATTAGGAGCTTCTGTTAGATTATCGAATACTAGTGGAACATGATTCAAATGTCTTGAATTATTTAAAATTCCATGTATAACACTAGTTTCAGCATTGATTTTTTCCACATCAACAAGTAAATCTCGGAACGCCATGTTAACAACCCGATGCCATTTCGATTTCAATGTTAGCGATAGAAAATGGGTTTTAGTGTCGAACTTCTACCTACTGCTCCCCCGTCATGCTCTTATACCACAGGTAGGTCGGCGGCCCGTCTTAGAGGTGTTATTACTTGGGTAGAGGGCTTTTCTCCGGATCGAAGATGAAAAGTGACCGTCGTAAATATCGCTGGAAGGAAAAGAGATTCCGTGACCGTGAGATTAAGCGCCGTCAAGGTGGAGTACTGAAACACGATCCATTGAAGGGTTCATCACAAGCAAAAGGAATTGTAGTTGAAAAAGTAGGTTTCGAAGCTAAGCAACCGAACTCAGGTATTCGTAAAGCAGTAAAGATATCTCTTATCAGAACAGGGAACAAACTCACAGCCTTTGCACCTGGAGATGGTGCAATTTCATTTATTGACGAACACGACGAGGTCTTAGTGGAAGGTATTGGAGGTCCAAGAGGGCAGTCAATGGGAGATCTTCCTGGTGTTCGATACAAAGTAATCAAGGTTAACGGAGTATCTCTTGATGAGATGGTCCGTGGACGTAAAGAAAAACCAGTTCGATGAGGTGTTTGAATGTCTGAAGAAAATCAATCTACGCAGGATGCACCAATTGCAGGAATTGGTACAATGGTATTTGGCAAGTGGGATGCGACCGAGGTTACATGTTCAGACCCTGGATTAGCTCCTTACATCAATTTAACAACTATTGGAACCCCTCATAGTGGTGGAAGACATGCAAACTCATGGTTCGGTAAAGCAAAGTTATCTGTTGTTGAAAGGTTCATCAATAATTTAATGAGAACAGGTCAATTTTCAGGAAAGAAACAACATTGTGCAAAAGCTTTCGAGAATGCACTAGATGTAATTTCTGATAGGAAAGATGAGAACCCTTTACAGACATTTATTGATGCTATTATCGAATCCGCACCTTGTGAAGAAACAACTAGGATAAAAATGGGTGCAGTAAGTGCCCCTAAGGCCGTTGACTCATCACCTAGCAGACGTCTAGATATTGCTCTGAGAAACCTTGGAATAGGTTGCGCATCTGCAACTGCTAAAAGTAAGAAAACTTTGACTGAAGGAATCATCTCTGAATTATCCAAAGCAGCTAGTGGGGACGTAGGTTCTTTCGCAGTTGGAAAGAGGGAAGAAGTTGAGAGAATTGCATCATCTGCAAGATAATNCTCGTCATTTCTTCACACTAAGATTTACTAACTGTATCACGTAGTGATACAATCGGCTTTATGAACCAAAGTTAAGTCGGGTGGCTATCATAAGGTGATTGAATGGGTCGTAAAGAAGACAACATAAAGCGAGCAACTGAAGTAATGCACGTTAGAGAAAAAATCAGAAATCTTGCTATCGCAGCACATATCGACCACGGTAAAACAACACTTTCAGATAATCTGATTGCTGGTGCGGGTATGATGTCCGAAGATTTGGCGGGTAAATCTCGTGTATTAGATTTCGATCAACAAGAAAGTGCAAGAGGAATTACAATCAATGCAGCTAGTGCATCAATGGTTCACGATATTGATGGCGACGATTATCTGATTAATCTGATTGATACTCCTGGACACGTAGATTTTGGAGGAGANGTNACTAGAGCAATGCGTGCAGTAGATGGNTGTATCATACTGGCTTGTGCTGTTGAAGGTACAATGCCNCAAACAGAAACTGTTGTAAGGCAGGCATTGAAAGAAAAAGTTCGTCCAGTACTTTTCATTAACAAGGTTGATAGATTAATTAATGAGTTACAAATTGATGGTCCTGAGATGATGCAAAGATTCGAAAAAATTATTGTTAAAGTTAACAAATTAATTGCTACATTCGCTCCTGCAGAGTTAGCTAAAGAATGGCAAGTTTCCGTACAGAAAGGAACTGTAGCATTTGGTTCTGCATATTATAACTGGGGGATGTCAATACCATACATGACAAAATCAGGTCTTAACTTCAAGGATATTTTTGAACATTGTCACAATGATGAACAAAAAGAATTAGCTAAGAAAGCGCCTGTTCATCAGGTTCTATTGGATATGGCTGTAGAACAATTACCATCTCCATTAGTATCTCAGAAATACCGTATCCCAAATATTTGGCAAGGTGACCTTGAATCAGAAGTCGGTCAATCAATGCTTGAAACAAACCCTGATGGTCCACTTCAATTGATGATCACTAAGATTTGGATGGATCCTCATGCTGGAGAAGTTGCTGTAGGACGTGTGTATTCAGGTTCGATTAAACATGGCGAGAGTGTATGGGCAATTGGAGCTGCTAAAGCTGAGAGAGTCCAACAGGTTAGTATGATGGTTGGTGGAGATAGAATACAAGTCCCGGAAGTATCTGCAGGAAATATTGCTGCATTGACTGGTGTCAAAAGTGCAGCTGCGGGTGTAACTATTACTAGAGATCCAGAAGCGACACCGTTCGAGGCAATTAGACACTACTCTGAACCTGTTGTTACAGTTGCTGTTGAGCCTAAATCAATGAAGGATTTACCAAAGTTCATCGATGCTTTGAGAGGGTTGGCTAAAGCTGATGCATCACTACAAGTAACTACTAATCAAGAAACAGGAGAAGCTCTTCTAGCAGGAATGGGTGAGCTACATCTTGAAATTACAATCTTCCGTATGCAAGAAGAACAAAATATCAAAGTTAAGGTTAGTGAACCCATTGTTGTTTATCGTGAATCAATTGAAAGTAATAATACTGGAAGACCATTTGAGGGGAAATCACCTAACAGACATAATAGATTCTACATAGAATGTGAGCCATTACCACAAGATGTGATTAAAGCAATGAGAGAAGGCCACTTCGGGGATGGACCAGTTAGAACAAAAGATGCTAAAGAAGTAGGTAATAAATTTGCAGAGTTTGGTATGGATAAAGATTTAATGAGGAAAATTTATGCAATTAATGGTACAAATGTTTTCGTAAATGATACTAAAGGTATTCAAAACCTTCATGAAACTAGAGAATTAATGATTGAAGGTTTCAATGATGTTTGTAAGAAAGGACCAACAGCTGAAGAACCTCTAATGGGCGTTTTAGTTAGATTAGTTGACGCAAAACTTCACGAAGATGCAATTCATCGTGGACCTGCACAAACAATCCCTGCTGTTCGTAATGCTGTAAAAGGTGCTGTATTAAGAGCTAGATCTGTGATTTATGAACCAATGCAAAATATTCGAATTGATGCACCTAACGATGTTATTGGTGGAGTAACTAGAGAGCTAACTACTCGTAGGGGAATTATCGAGGATATGCCTGTAGATGGTGGAACAGCCAGTGTTATTGGAAAGATGCCAGTGGCAGAATCTTTTGGTTTCTCAAATGACATTAGAGCTGCCAGCCAAGGAAGAGCAGTGTGGAATACTGAGAATGCAGGTTTCGTACAGTTACCTGCTGCTTTATTCCATAAGGTTACAGCAGAAATTAGACAGCGTAAGGGTCTGAAAGAAGAGATTCCTGGTGAAGCTAATTATCAAGATTAATTACTAGCATGATTAGAATTATTATAGATTATTCCGATTAGTGATGGCGCTAGTATCATACTAGCAATTAATGAAAGACCAATCATTATAGCACAAAATAATCCAAATGTGGAGAAGAATCCCATACTTGATTGTGTAATGACTAAGAAACCTCCAATATCGGATAAGGCTGATCCAAATAGTGCTAAGCCAGAAGCACCTCCTACNATCCCAATTGAAGTAATGGTATCATGGCCATTTTCTTGTTCTTCTCTGAATCTTTCTACTACATGGATTACGTANTCGATTCCTACTCCTAATGACATTGCAGCTATTGCTACTGTAACCATGTTGAGTCCATAACCTGCAATTTCGATTAATCCATACAACCAAATTATGACTATGAATATTGGCGTAGTTGTAATCACGGCTATACCAAAGCCGGAAATACCCCAAAAAATACTCAATATTAGAGTTAAACCAGCAAAAACAATTCCTGCCTCAACACTAACTAGGTATGTCATGATACCTCCTATGAATGTCATTGCTAGAACTGTTTTTACAGAATACATGATTTTCTTATTTGTTATCATTTCTAATCTATCTGATAGAGTTTCTTCATCCCTAAATCCCCACCATAGTGTGAATGTACAGAATACCAACCCTAGGAATAAAGTGGATTGCATTTCATTCTGCATTGAATCTGCAGCTACAAATCTCGTCACAGGGTCTCCTGTTGGGATAGCCCATGTAACCGGATATTCATCTGAAGTAAAGGCTGAATCCAAATCTCCTCTATGCTCAATATTTGTGGAAGAAAGATTCTGGAATGGTTGCATGTCATCTATTAATTGATCTAGGGCCGGGCCTATTTTAGCAAATTGTTCCGCATTTGAAAGACCAAACCTCATTGTCATTCTAGTGTATTTTGGAGTATTTCCTGAATTATCCATCCATGGTTTTTCAAAGTCAATTACTGAACTAGATTGAATGTATTCTGAAGTGATTGATGGAGGTAAAGCAGGATAACCTCCGCTAGCAGGTACACCTCTGGTCAGAATAAAACCATAAAGGAATACTAAGCATTCTCTATCTTCTACGACCGGGATATTTCTTATTCCTACACCTGGATATAGCAAGCTCATTGTTTCACAATCAATACCTCCATCATCTTGTCCAGAGTCCCATCCTGCTTCTTCAAANGGAGTGATATTTTCATACATAGCTGCTTGTGCAAAAGTNAAAATTTCATCTAGTGCGATAAGCTCAACTTCTCCTGAAGGAGTTCTTGAAATCTGATCAGGATCTAGTTCTCTATCATGAGAATTCATAT
>NYXJ01000015.1 GCA_002685315.1 Methanobacteriota archaeon | reverse complement strand
GCATTTTCTATCTCGTCATAATTTTGTTCGATTAACTCCTCATTTTTATTTTCACGGAATATTGTTTTCTTCATACCTTCAAATGGGTCTAAGTCTCTGTCGATTCTTTCAATCATTCTCCATCTAGGAGCATATGAAATCTGGATATATAGCGGACCTGGAGCTAATAAGACGAAATAACCTATAATTTTCAATTCTTCAGAAGTCGAAAAAATTATTGCAATTGTAGTGATTAAGAATCCAATGAAGGGTAACGGGTAGAGATATCTCCTCCTTCTCTCAAGTCTTACAGGTGGCCACCTAACTAGAGATGAGATGATAGCTGAGATGGCGCCTAAAGATGCACATAATAGTAAGATTATCAAACTTTGATTGGTCCATTTCTGTAAGATGTTAGAAAACCCTTCGGAGTCTGCATTGCCATCATAAAATATTGGTAATAGTAACGTTAAATTTATCATAATAGCATAAACAATGCCTACAAAAACTGGATGTGAGAATGATAAAGAATAGCTCAAAAATAGTTGACTAATAGAGCCACCTTCTAGCATATGTCTATGTTCGTCATCATAATCATTGAGACGTTCGCGCCATTTAGACATAATATATTCTCATAATACATCATCTTTCACTATTACGGGTGATTTTGATATAAAACATCATTAATAATCTGAATCCGATGAGGTCATTTTCTAAACTTAATGACGGAGATATTATCACTTGACCATATTGGGACAATGTTTTGTGGTACTAGATGGCAGATGATGAAGTATTATTTTCGATTACTGATAAGAATCTAGATTCAGGGCTAAGAGGAGTCCCTGTAGGTACTTGTCAGACTTCTTTCGTTGATCCTTATGAAGGAGTTCACTATGTTGGATATCCTGTTGAAGATTTAGTAGATATGGAAGAAGAAGATGTGATATTTTTACTATTCAATAAGAGATTACCAACTGAAGAAGAATCAGAAGAGTTTCGTGCGGAATTAACACAAAGAGGCGAAAATATCCCTACAGGTGCGCTCAGAGTTTTAGAATCTCTAACACCAGGTAGTGGCCATCCTATGGAATGGCTTTCAATCGGTATAATGGCTTTAGGGACGGCAGAAAAAACAGGTGATACAAGGGCTGACGCAATGAATCTTATTGCTAGAATGCCTGAAGTTATGGCTAGAATTTTTCGTTTAAGAGGCGGTGAAAAAGAGAAACTGAAGCCACGCAAACCCGGTTTAGGATTAGTTGAAAACTTTGTCCATATGATGGGTTTTGAAGGTGAACAAGCCCGCGATATTGAAAGAGTACTAAGATTCTTTTTCATTCTTCATATGGATCATGGTGGCGGTAATCTTTCGACATTTTCCGGTAAAGCAGTTGCTTCAGGATGGGCCTCTGTCTACTCTTCAATTTCGAGCGCAATGAATGCTCTTTCAGGTCCTTTACATGGTCAAGCCAATCAAGCCTGTTTAGAATTTGTCAAAAGAATTGGAACCTCCGATCATAAAGAAATTGAAGATTTCGTCCGTACTGAGTTGGCTAATCGCAGGAAAATTTATGGTTTTGGGCATGGAGTATTGAGAGCCGAAGATCCTCGTGCGCGTTTATTGTTTGAATTAGGTGATGAAATATGTCCAGATCATGAATATTTCAAGATAGCAAGAGCATTGAGAGAAGTAATACCCCCAATTCTTAGTGAAATTCCTAAGATAAGTAATCCTTATCCTAATGTAGACATTGCAAGTGGAAGTTTACTTCATTCAGTTGGTTTCCGAATGCCTGAATATTATACTACCTTCTTCGGTTGGGCGAGAGTTGCCGGTATAAGTGCTCAGATACTTGATGAGAGGAATGCTAGAGACGGTAGAGGGACTCCTATTTACAGGCCTAAATATATCCCTAAGAATCAACCCCTTAGAAGAATAGAATAATCACGAAGATCCATTTTTATGAGATTTCCCTGTACCTCTATGGCCAATTATTCTGGGAGCCTCCCAAGGTAAGCTGGATGCCGAGGTTTCTTTCATTAATGCATTAATTTCTCTATCCCATGACCATTTTTTCTTCCAACTAGAAATGAAATCAATCCTCTCTTTTTCAGTAAGCTCATGCCAAGGGGTAACCTCTTTTTTCATTTCATTAACTTTTGAGAAATGTTGTTCGATTGGAGTTCCATCCAAATCTACACGTTGTTCTTTAGTAAGTGGTTGTGTAGCAGGTTTTGTCCATCTAGCATGTCCTGACTCAAGGGTTACTGAAGTTGGTGCAAGGTCATCAGTAAGTCCAGTTAGCCCCGCATCTAGAAGCATTCTCTCTGAATTGGATTTCGAAGGCCAAACATAAACCGGATATCCTTTTCTATATTTAGTCAATCTTTCTAATTTTTTCCCTTCCAAGCCTACAGTTCTACCTAAACTTAGGTTACTTTCAATTCCTTTAAGATATTGTAGAGAACATGGTAGCATAGGAGAATTTTCTCTTCTCTGTTTGTCCATTAAACGAGGTAGTGAATTGAGGATAAATGATGGTGTAGCCACGATTCTCTGCGATGTCCAATTTCCCCATGAGCGTATATGTGGTCTCAATCTACTAAATTTCAGTTTAGTTTTAACTTTTTTAGATGCAGAAATAATTTTCGGTTCAAATGAATAAATTACAGTACTACTCTCCGAGAAATCAATAGGATCTAGGATTTCATTTAATTCTTCAATCATCTTCATCATGTGATTTTCTCTTTCTTTTGCATTGAACCATCCACCTGCTTTACCACTACTTGGGTGAGGTGATTTAAATTCAAAACAAGTGAATGCTCCTTCTTCAGTCCATCTTCTAATGAAATCTTTTTGTTCTAATAAATCCTCTATTGGCTCTACATAATCTGGTAATTCATCTAATGACAAACATTCAGGATAATCTCCAAACTCTGTTTTAGAGTCATGATGGAGAACGAGTCTATTGTCCTTAGATAGTCTCAAGTCTAATTCAATACCATCACATTCATTCATTCCATAAACTAAAGCCTCGACAGTATTTTCTCTCGGACGAATCCATTTATCGCCATCTTCGTCCATATGTCTTGCGAGATATATCTAATAATTAATTAAGCGTTTTTCCAAGACTAATCCGCCCCAACGCTAAATAGTCAAAAAGACAACGCGAGCCTAGGTATGAACATGTCAGATACAATAGAACTTGACCGAGAATCCGACCCACAAGCAGTTAGAGGATATGCATTTTACGATTGGGCTAAATCAGCATTTGAGACTAGCGTAACTACAGCTATTCTCCCCGTTTGGTTTGCTTCATTATTTTTGGAAGCAAATGGTCTCACGACAACAGTCCTTGGAAAATCAATGTCAGGAGATGCGATATGGTCTTTTGCAGTTGCAGGTGCAGCATTATTGGTTGCTTTTGTAAGTCCATCTCTTGGTGTAATTGCAGATAGGCGTGCTATCAAAATGTGGTGGCTGAAGATTCTTACTTATGTCGGTGCGGGCTCCACTTTCTTACTATTCGCTGCCCCATTCCTTCCAATTAGCACTCAATGGATTTGGCTAATGGTAATGTTTGTTCTTGCAAATATTGGACTTAATGGAGCCGGTGTATTTTATAATGCCCTTTTACCACATATGGGGAAGGATGATGAGATGGATAGAATTTCTAATCTTGCATTCGCATATGGTTACTTTGGAGGAGGTATACTATTAGTTATACACATTGCTATACTAATAGGCACAGATTATGCACCTTGGGCCACACAATTCGCAATGGCATCATCTGGATTGTGGTGGTATGGTTTTGCTTATTTGACATTCAAGTGGGTGCCTGAACCCCCTATTGAAAATGAGATGGAATCACTTGGCTTTAAGGAATCCGCATCATTAGCTCTAAGTGAGATTAGAAAAACTCTAGGTGAGTACGACAAATTTAAGACATTATTCTTTTACATGATTGCATATTTCTTCTTTATTGACGGAATAAATACCGTTACTGCATTAGGCGGTATCTTCGGAACCACAGTCCTAGGAATCACAGGATTAGATTTAATGATAACAATTCTAGCTATACAATTCGTAGCGGCACCATCTGCGATTTTATTCACAAAACTTGCGAAAAAGGTTGGTACAAAACAGGCCTTAACAATGTCTTTAGTAGGTTGGGTAGTTCTTTGTTTTGCGGCATTATCCTTCGCACCATTGGAGTTAGAATCACATGAGGAATACCAAATACAATTTGACTGGGATGAAGAAGAAAATATCTACACTGTCCAGATGGCTAATAGTGATGTTCCAGAATTAGCACAAAAGTTAGATTATAGAGATTCGGAGTTCAATGAGCAGGAATGGGCGAATGATTGGAGTCATATCATTCCTGTCAAAATAGATGATAGGAGCGATACAATGAAGTGGAATTTTTGGGTCACAGATTCTGATGGCGATGACACAGAAGTGGCCTATGTTCTATCTTTAAATGATATAGTCGACTCTGAAATCAATACCTTCCTACAATCATTAGATGAATCAAGATTCAGCGTTAGTGTCTCAGGTGGTAGTCTCGATACAATGACTAACATAGGGGTAGATCATCCAACAAGTCTTGGAGATGGGAAATTAGATTTTATTCCAGAAGCTGCCAGAGATAATGTTTGGGGCCCTCTAGGGCTTGCAGTTGGTTTCCAATTTCTACTATTAGGATGCGCCATGGGTACACTATTAGGTGGTTCCCAGGGTCTTGCAAGAAGCATGTTTGGGCAGATTGTTCCCGAGACTAGAAGTGCAGAATTCTTTGGTTTCTTTGGTTTCTTCGGTAAAGTTGCCGCTTTAATAGGCCCTCTTCTTTATGGTACATTAACCGTTATGTATGACAGTCGTGTAGGAATATTGAGTATCTCAGTTTTGATACTGATTGGGGCAGTAATGATGAGATTTGTTGATGTTGAACAAGGTCGTGCAGATGCACAAGCAGAAGATGCTAGGAATAGAGGGATTCATTCTGAAGATTGAGGTTTTGTAAATATTTTATCAATCATCAATGCAACTTCCAATAATAATACAATTGGTCCACCCACCAAGAACATAGAAATTGGATCTGGTGGCGATAGTATAGCTCCTACTAATAACGCTGCAAACCAAATAATCCCTCTATTTTCTATCAAACTGGTTCTACTAATTATTTTAGTTCTTAATAGTAACAATGTAACTAAAGGTGTTTGGAAACTCATTACTGAGCCAAAGAAAAGACCGATTACAAATCCTAACCATGATTGTAATTGCCAAGTGTTGGTTAAGCCAACATTGCTTGCATCATTTGCTAGAAAATCAAGAAGCATAGGAATTAGTATGTTATGAGCATAAATACCTCCAATTATTCCAAGTCCAATTGAGGACAAGGATACTAAGAATAAATTCGTAATTTTAGAAGTATTATTTTTAATCTTATTTTTATTTGATTTACTAATAATTTTACTTCCGTTCCATGACAAATCCACTATTATCATTGTAAATACCAATGCAATGCCTATTTGTGTTGCAATTCTTAACCTAAGTAAAATTACTTCCATTGGTTGAATAATAATTAATTCAACTCCTTCAGGGAGGTATCCATTAGCTTGCAATAGCCAACTAATCGCATCTCCAGAAAGCGGATAACCCAATGCTAAACCAAAAATGAAGACCCCAATTAATAGAGTAATCCTACCTTTTAGATATTTGATTAGGTTTACAAATTCAGCCATAGGGATAATGTCCCTCTGCCTGTCTTCCATGTAA
Source organism: Methanobacteriota archaeon (assembly GCA_002685315.1). The sequence continues at coordinate 13,215 of NYXJ01000015.1, read as the reverse complement.
CTGCGTAGGCGTTNACTTACTGAATACATCGCTTNCTAGATTTTCTATCTTCTCAGTATTATTGAAAGTATATCNCCGTCTTTTAGTAGGTGATCTAGNCCNACTCTNTGCCAATCGAATTTNCCACTNGGNCCTTTAACNCTGGCNTATCTAAATTTTCTTACAAAATCTCTATGCAATTTTACACAGACATCTCTTACTGTNGATGTATCTTTGATTATTAGTGGTTCGACTAAATCTGCTTCTTGACCTTGTGGNTTTAGGAAAACAGACATGAAATGTAAATTTTCGAATACAAAATCTTTCATATTCTCAATTCCTTTCCCTGTTTTTGCCGATACTTCTAGTACAGGCCAATTNAGCGGAATCATTTCCATAGTTCTTTGAATATCTTTTTCATTTGCTAAATCAACTTTATTTATCACTACTACGGCATTACTGTAAACTCTATTTCCTGCTAAAGTATCGACAATATGGTCATCGGTTACATTTGTTCTCAAAGTCACTGTAGCAGAAACAATTCCAAAACTTCTGACAATGTCCTGAATCTCTTCATGAGTTAGATTCGTTTGTTTAACTGTAGATCTGACTACTATTCCACCTTTATTCGACCTTGTTATGAAAACTTGAGGTTTCTTTTGATTTAATCTCATCCCCGATCTCCATAATTCCATGTCTAGTATGTCAAAGTGTGATTCTTGAAAAGGATCTAGAACATACAATACCATATCTGAGCCTCTGATTACATTAAGAATTTCTTTCCCTCTTCCTTTCCCTTCCGCTGCTCCTTTGATTAATCCTGGCAAGTCAAGAATCTGTATCTTGGCTCCTTTATGCTCCATCAAACCAGGTATGCAAGTTAGTGTAGTAAATGCGAAATTTCCTACTTCTGATTCTACCTCAGTTAACTGGGAGATGAGACTTGATTTTCCAACACTAGGGAATCCTACCAAAGCCACGGAAGCATCACCTGATTTCTTAACCTCGAATCCGGGCCCACCGCCACTAGATTTAGCATGAGCCTGTGCCTTTTCTTTGCGTGCCTTTAATGCCGCAATTTTAGCCTTCAGCTTTCCAATGTGGGCATTTGTGGCTTTATTTTTCTGAGTTTTCCCGATTTCTTCCTCGAGAGATTTAATTTGTTCATCGATTGTTGCCACAACTATACCCCCTATCGCAACCGATGCTCATGTGACTGGCCCAGTCATCTATTCTTCAATTGAATGCCTAACCGATAGTTCATTGTACACTTCTCTCTGGCTAGACCCGAGGCGCAGACATGGCAGATGTGATTCTAAATCTTGTCAACCATTCTAATTTTGAAAAATTAGTGTCGATGTCCCTTAAAGAATTATTTCAAAAAGTAGAAGATGGTNCATTAAGAGATTATAGGCCTGAATTAGATAATCGATTCCATAGAGAGTTTGATGTTGATTTAGAAGGAGATATNCTGGAATGGTCTGATAATAANTCTGACTTAATAATGTCTAAAACAATACTTTCCCAATCAATAAAAGATTCAAATATAGCAGAATTAACAATCTTAATGGCGAAGTGGTGTTCATTTTCCGAATGGCGCTGTTGGGATGCTCGTCTTTTCTTATACGTTGAACCAATGTTAGAATACAATATTTCTAACACTAATGATTTCCTTAAGTTTTCATTATGGGAAGATTTCGTTTCTGCTTTATCAAAAACTGATAAAAAATCCTACTCAGAGTCGGTAGTTCTTGATTGGATGAATAGAAGGGAAAAATTAGGAGAAACAATGGAGCCATCTGAAGATCCAAGAATATTACCTACCATGAGTTCTCATAGTAGTGCGAGTGAATTATTACACATTTTTCTAAATAATCTTGACTCGAAAAATATTAGTTTGTTAATAGGNCGCGAGTATCTAGAGTATGAGCTATGGAGTCTAAATGGAGACTCACTATATGATATAGAAGGGATTTAAAAATGNCAGAATTACCTCTAATNCCTCCTCCACCCTCAAATCAACCTGAGCCTGGTTTTGTTGTTTTAGGTCGTTTTCANCCATTTCACAAAGGGCATGCTGCCATGATAATTGCCGCTGAAAACTATCGCAAGGAAAATAATCCTGAACTGAAGTTAATTATTGCAGTTGGTTCATCAAATAGACCTCAGACATTAAAAAATCCTTGGTCAGATTCAGAAAGGATCGAGATGATATTATTTTGGCTTGATAATGAAGTAAATTTTGAAGCTACAATTGTCTCTATTCCAGATATCGAAGACCCTCCTAATTGGGTAAGTCATGCAGAAAGGTACCATGGTAAGCAAGGAGTATTTTTCAGTAGTGATACCTCCTCCTCAGAATTATATGAGATTTCAAAATGGCCTGTTATTTCAACATCATTAATTCATAGAGAACGNTTTGAAGGATGGAGGGTGCGTGAAACTGCTAGAATGCTTTCNACAATTAACGATGAAGATGCAATTAAAATGGTTTTAGGCGAATCTGTTCCAGAATCAATAATTGATTTCTTGATAACAAATGATCAATTAAAGAGACTCGCNTTTTTAGGAGAAGGCGGAGAACCTGTTGGTTAGTTTTCAACTAAATCATTGGGACTAAAATCACAATAACCATTACAAGTATCTACTATTTTCCCTTCAGAGAGGTAATTAAATGCCATTTCTCTAGCTATTGGTAAAATTCCTATTGCATCATGTGCAGGATGTGGCTCTTGACCATATTCATTACCTACTGGTGCTTGAAGATAACCTCCATCAAAGAAAACACCAATTGAACCAGAATGTCCTTCATCTGCAATAGTTACTCCATAGGGGGTAATNGTAGAGGAATTAAGTAGAGCAATATCACCAGTTCTCATCATTCTCGCGGAAGAAATATTGGAAATCTGTAAATCTGAAATCGAGAATAATGTCATCAATTCAAATGGTTGTATTTCATCATTATAACCTTCCTTTCTCAGACTCAAGAAAGTATCAGTTTCAGTTGAATCCCAAAGTGATTGCATTATCGACATTGCAACTGCTCTGTCTAACTGATTATCATATCCATATTCACTTGCGAAAATAAAATAAAATTTATCAAACTGTGTACATCTCTCAATAATATGTGAAAATGATGAACCTCCTGACCACAAAACCCCTCTATTCAAATCAGGTGATAACCCTATAATTGAAGGNCCTCTCAATGCGCCATTTGAATATCCTGTATAAGTCGGGCTGGTAGTATTAATCATTTTCCAACCATCTTCACCATTGTAGAAATCCGGTAAATCGGAACAAATTCCCATGAATGTCTTTATCATGACAACTTGATTTATCATTGCCTGTTCTAACCTTTCTGCTTGATGTTGAAAGTAATGCATGTTTAACACAGCATATTCAATACTCGCGAAATCATCATCGGCCCAACCGTAGAAACTAGTCCCTAGCATAGCCGCATTATTTTCATTAGCCCAACCGCTTAGTGCATTAGTATTCCCATTTCCAAGGAATCCATGACCCCAAATAATCAAATCAGCAGGTTCTTGAATTGTTATTGCAGAGTAAGGTATTACTAACCAAAAAGGAATTTCTCTATTTTCAACAAAAACTGGTGTTCTATCTTCAGCAGATGTCCTTCTAATCAAAGCGGGAGGGAAGAACGATTCAGTATATTGGGGTGCAGTAAAGGTGCCGGAAATTAACCAATGACTAGCATTATCATCTTCTGTAATTAATTCATTCGATTCCACTGTGCAACTAATCCCATCCCCAGTTCTTTCTAAAGCATCGTTTCTCATTGAAATTAGTGGTCCAATCATTGATTCGGTAGAAGAGGTATGGAAAGTCCAAGCAGTCTGTAATTGACTAATAGAAATGTCAGTATTTACATCTATCCAAGAGAATAAATTCTGAAATTCGGATCTTCTATTTTCAATATCTATTGATGAAGTAATCACTTGGTCTCTTAACGCAGCAAAACCTTCTGGAGTAGGTACTAATTCTCCAGATTCATCAGTTAANCCAGATATTATTACAATGTAAGGNGTGTTATGTTCCAATGCTTTTATTGTTCTAATATGAAGTATCGTAGGTTGGTCCGCCTCNGATCTGACATCTAGTTCAACCCAGTGTGNAATTAATTCNCCAGTTAATTTATTCATTATAACTGTAGAATGTCCACTCTCTAAGCTTTTCGAAATACTGTATTGACCTGCTAACTCTGAAATGTCAGGTTCTATTGTAAATGCAGTCATAATTTGTGTATTAGGGCTTGCTCCATCCATTTGATTTAAAATTGGTATTTCTATAGGATTAACAGTTCCAGAACCAGGAATTGTATTTGAAGAATAATGTATTCTTTTACCCGTAATTGTACTTTGGTCATTGATTAGAAATGCATCGGAAGGGAAAGGCAGCATACAATGTATTGGATTTGTATTATCACAGCCATCAGTGTGGGGGATNTCAAGAATTTCTTGAGTTTCATCATAGAGGCAGCTTTCATCACTTATTGTCGCATTTACATCAAAATTTAATGCTTCGGAATCAGTACAACCAAGAATCTCTAATATTTCATCCGAAATCTCATCATTTATTGCGGTACATCCTGATAGCATCATAGATGCGCATATTAAAATTACGAGAAATCTATCCATATACTTTCGAATTGTACTTATGTTTTGAATATTATTCTTCAGAAACAATAACTTTCACAGGTCTTAATACACGCTCATGGAACATATACCCGTCTTCAATTACTTCCACTACTGTACCAGTGGCTTTTCCTTCGGGCGCTGGAATTACAGCTATTGCTTCCATAAATGATGGATTGAACATTTGATCTAAAGCTTCGATTTTCGTTACTCCTTCATTTTCTAAAACTGTTTTCAAAGTTTTCATAGTCAAGTTCACTCCCTCAAGAAATTTCTCTGTTTGACTATTTTCAATTGAAATTGCTTTCTCTAAATTATCCAATACTGGAAGAATCTTTGCAGATAGATTCATACTAGAGAATTTTACTAGGGTGTTTCTTTCTCTAGCATATCGTTGTCTTAGATTTATCAATTCAGNAGCAGAGTATTGTTTTTCCCTCTCTAACTCCTCAACTTTCTCCTCTAGAATTNTTAGAGGGTCANCAATTTCAATTTCCTCTNAATTATTTTCATCAGATAACTCNTCAGTAGGCTCGTCACCCTCATCTGTCATGATGCTTGGTTTCAATCATCCTTCAAGAATCCAATGGTCATAATTACTCAATGTAGAAGTATTCTCCAGCGATTTTTTGTTCTCTATCCTTTCTACTATTTGGTTTGTTAATACGTGGCCTATATGATTCGTGGTCTCTTCGAAATGTCATATCAATATCTTTTAAGAATTTATTCATTCCTTTTCTGAGAGTTAGCGGACCTACTGCATTTCCATATTTTCCGCCTTCTCCATCAAAAACCAGTAACGAATCACTCACAATATCGATGAAATAAATATCGTGATCAATTACCATTGCTGATTTTTCATTACTTTCCATTGTCCTTCTAATGGCTTTTGCTGCTTCCATCCTTGCATTTGCGTCAAGGTGCGCACTTGGTTCGTCAAGAAGATATAAGTCAGCTTCTTTACCGAGACAAATGGTAATGCTAACTGCTTGTAATTCTCCTCCAGATAGTTTTCTTGCCTGTAAATCAACTAATTGATCGACTTGCAACGGCCTGACAACTTGTGTATGGAACTCACCACTTCTCCATTTATTTCCTAATTCTAAATTCAGCCATTCCTCAACGGTTCCTTCGAATTCGGTGTGGACATGTTGAGATTTATACGATACTTTTGCATCCATTGTACACCATCCTTGATCTGGTTCAATTTCTCCAGCAATCATCTTGACCATAGTTGTTTTACCGGTGGCATTAGGTCCTACTACACCAACTACCTCGGCACTTCTNATCATTCCTTCACCCGTTTTTAGGTGAAAGTCTCCGAGAGTTTTTTCCATATCCCCCCATTTCAAAATAGGCAGACCTACCCCCTCTCCTCTGACTCTACCTCGTAAAAATTCTATTTTTTTCTCTCTAATCCTTACATTTTCTTCGGGTANATATCCATCAAGATACATATTTATTGCACTTCTTGTTGATCTTGCTGGAGTGAAGATTCCATATGCTGCTCTTTCACCATAAACAATGTGTACTAGATCACAAAGTACGTCTAGAATTGCCAAATCGTGTTCAACAACAATCACTCTCTTACCTCTTTCTGCAAGATCTTGCAAAATTCTTACCATCCTCATTCTTTCGTATATATCAAGATATGACGAAGGCTCATCAAAAAAGTATACGTCTGCTTCTTTGAGAATAGTTGCACAGATTGCCACTCTTTGTAATTCACCTCCGGAAAGNCTGGATAGTCCTCTATCAAGTAAATGCTTGACTCCAACTAGATTAGAATATTTTTCTAATTCTCCTCTTTCATCAACACGAGATAATAAACCTCTAACTTCGCCATCCCATAATTTTGGTAATTTATCTATATTTTGAGGCTTGACAGCAATAGTGACTTCCTGCTCAGCGACTAATCCAAGATAATCTCTAAGTTCCCCTCTAGGAAATGTAGAGATTATTTCTTCCCATTCAGGTGGTGTATTTTTCCAATCTCCTAGATTTGGTTTTATAGCTCCTGACAGTATATTAATAGCCGTTGATTTACCAACTCCATTAGGTCCAAGTATACCTACAATTTGTTTTATTTTTGGAGCTGGTAATCTGAATATTCTAAATGCATTTAAGCCATAGCAATGAGTCATATCGGTCTCAAGCTCTTTTGGAAGATTAATGACAATTACAGCATTACCAGGNCATAATCTTGCTCGATAAAAACATGGTGGGCAGGCTGTTTCCAAGATTTTNCATTTCTTGTCTTCGACTTGTATACATTCTCCGCCGCACATACCCGCATATTTCTCTAAATATCTGAAAGCCTCACTCTTCGGTTTACACCTATCTTGAATTAGTACAGCGACTTTCATAACTCTCCCTCCATAGATGTATTCAATATGTCTTCTGTATTCTTACCTGATTTAGGTTGATTTCAATTATAATGCAAAGAAACGAAATCTAACGTAAATATAACCTGCTAGACCTATTTTTTCGGTTTTTGATAACTGTGTTCTTTCAGAGAAAACATCTCCGTCGTTTTTATCTATTTTTTTCATTATAGAATGATAAAATGTAGTCATTGCAGCTGGTGAATATCTACTTGATTTGTCAAGTAGAGGGAATAATTTCATTCCTCTTTCTCTATATTTATCTGCTCTCTTAATATATTCCTTTACAAACGGTTTCCAACCTGGATGTTTCAATATTTCTTTCCCATTTCTCAAATCTTCTTCNGTAATACCGAATCGGTTAAGATCTTCAANTGGAAGGTAGATTCTATCACGTTCAATATCTTCCGCAACATCTCTGAGTATATTTGTTAGTTGCATATAAATCCCCCATGATTCTGCATATTCTCTTGCTCTTCTATCATCATAACCATATATCTCAATGCAAACAAGTCCTACTGTTGAAGCCACTTTGTAACAATATGAGTATAGATCTTCAAAAGTTTCGTATCTATTTCGATGNAAATCTTCCTCCATNCCNCTAATCATATCATCTAANAATTGCCTAGAAATTCCATATTTNTTTACTGTATCTTTCAATGCTATGAATATTGGGTCAGTNGATGTCATCTTACCATATGCAGTAGATAATTTNTTTCTGTAATAAAATAANTGNGACATTTTATCATTNTANGATGACCGTTCTANGACTGGNACTCCATCAATNAGTCTCTCAATTTTTGTTCTGTAATCAATTGANTCAGGATTTTCTTCNGAACCTCCNGGGAAATAATCTACATAATCNCCNTCTGCAATGTCATCCGCTCTCCTACAAAATGCATAGTAGGCCATGATNGATCTCCTTTCTTCTTCTGGTAGATACTTAAAAGAATGATAAAAATTNCCTGCTTCTCTCCTAGTTAATTCTTCACAATAGTCGTAAGCNGATTTTACAATNTCCTCNGGAAGTCTGTTTTCAGACCANAAAGCAGCGTCAATATGTGAAAAAGGATTNACTAATTCTCCTCTTGAACCAATCACCCCCATAAAGAAAGCACCTTCTCTAAGAGTTTCTAAAGCAGTGATGCTAATCGCATGAACTGCCTCCTTAGTTACGTTNACTGCATTACGTACTTTTTCAATNGGAACAGAATTATTTTCTTCTCCNANNAGTGAAATAGATTTNCCAAGGTCATACATAACCTCTGGTTCGGAATCACTAATCTGTCNATCGGGCATACTACTTTCATANCGAGCCGAATAGATTTACTCTTGAACTTCNCGCNGAGNTGTACAAACTATGAATCAGTANTTAATTCATTTTTTTNGGGTTAATTCCGGTTATTGATAGCNAAATCGNTTTCCTCATTATTTTCTTAATTTCCGGTCTTAATACCTTAATTCNCNTATTANAATCTAGTATNTTTCCNTCGCGNAATAATTGCAAGGTTNTTTGCCCTATCAGTACTGGTAACAAGCANGAAAGTCGAAGTCGAAACTGACTTNTTGGTAGCATTTTGATATAGTCAACAGCATCATCAAGATAGTTTTCGGCCCTAANTATGTAAGANTCNTACAATGGCCTNAATTTTNCNATATTATTCATNTCAAGAAGATCTTCTGANGTCATCTCAATCTCATGAAGAGTTTGGCTAGGGATATAGCATCTCCCCATTCGTAAATCCTCTGGTAAATCTCTCAATATATTGATTAATTGCAAAGATTTTCCAAAGTTAACCGCTTTTTCAAATAAAATTTTCTTCTCTTTTTCTTTCAAATTAAAAAGATGATCTAATGACATATGAGTCCAGAATTCCCCTACACTCCCTGCAACTCGATATGTGTAGTCATCTAACTCCTCTTCATTTTCTAATGAAATTATTTTTTCACCCGTAGCGTCAGTGAATCTTTCNAAATCCAANATCTGTCCTCCAATGATGATNTCAAGTAATTTTTTAATTTTCNTCTTNTCAGAATTAGTAAATTGTCCTGATTTCTGCAAATAATTTACAGGTATAATTGCTTCATTTAGTAACCTTGNTTCTGCAGCGTCTTCCTGTATAATTGCTAAATCGGTAAAATCAGGTAATTTTCGATTTACATCTTGTATTTTATTATTATATTCACTCAGTAATTCGAGTAAAATTTTATTCTCTCCCACCTTAGAGTCTGCAATTGTATCTGCTAAGCGTGCTAGTAAATACATCAAACTAATTTGTCTTCGAATTTTTTTAGGTGTTACTTTTAATGTCAAATAAAATGATCTGGAAGTCCCTTNTAANANNTNATCTATTATTTTTTCAGACTCGCCATCNCTTGACTCGCCTCTTGCCATGGACAATGAGGNNACTTCCTGCATCTAAGACTCTCGCATCCAAGTTTATCTNAANCCAGCATCTTTCAACGCTCTGACTAATACATTTCCAATTTCGGAAGGATCTCTTGCAACATAGATTCCAGCATTTTCAAATGCCTTGAATTTCTCTGCCGCGGTCCCCTTCCCTCCTGAAATTATAGCTCCTGCATGCCCCATTCTCTTTCCGGGAGGTGCGGTAGATCCTGCTACAAAACCTACTATTGGTTTTGTCATATTCTTTGCTACCCAATCTGCAGCTTCTTCTTCTGCCGAACCTCCGATTTCTCCAATCATCACTACAGCTACTGTCTGAGGATCATTTTCAAAAGCATCAAGACAATCGATAAATCCAGTGCCATTAACTGGATCACCTCCGATTCCAACACAAGTTGATTGACCTTCTCCAACACTCATAGTTTGCGCAACTGCTTCATAGGTCAGAGTACCTGATTTCGATACAATTCCTATTCTTCCTTTGGCATGAATGAATCCAGGCATTATTCCTGCTTTGCATCCTCCAACCTCGCCGGGAGTGATTATCCCTGGGCAATTTGGACCTATCAATCTCACTTCAGGATATTCATCTACTCTTGCCACTGCCTTAATCATGTCCAAAATTGGAATTCCTTCTGTTATACAGACGATTAATCCTCCTCCTTTTTCCTGAAATGCGTCTGCAGCTTCAATAATAGCAGCGGCAGCAAATCTAGCAGGGACATAAATCAAACTGACATCTGCTCCAGTTTCATCTAATCCTTCAGAAACCGTGTTGAAGACTGGTACTTTCTTATTTGGCAATTCAACATATTGCCCTCCTTTACCGGGAGTTACTCCTCCTACTACATTTGTATTATATTCGTCCATTTTTGTGCCATGGAAAGTACCTTGTTTACCAGTAATACCTTGGATTAGAACTTTACTTTCTTCATGAATCCAGATTGACATTATTTCTCACCTCTTGTAAGATTAACAATTTTTTCTGCCCCTTCTGCAAGGGTACTCGAAGTATGAACATCTAAGTCGCAATTATCTAATACTTCTTTGCCTTCTATATGATTAGTGCCTGAAAACCTTACAACTAAAGGTACTTGTAAACCTAGTTCATTCGATGCTTCAATAACACTTCTAGCCACCATGTCGCATTGAATGATTCCTCCAAAGATATTTACTAATATTCCTTCAACATTATCATCTTCTAATATTATTCCAAATGCCGTAGTGATTGATTCCTTAGTTGCTCCTCCACCTATGTCGAGGAAATTTGCAGGTTCTCCTCCGTACAATTTTATTACATCCATAGATGCCATTGCAAGTCCTGCACCATTCACTAAACAACCAATGTTTCCATCCAGTTTCACATATGAAAGACCATAATCATGAGCTCTAGTTTCAACTTCTTCTTCTTCTGAATGATCTCTCATTTCTTCCATCCAGGGATGTCTAAATGATGCATTATCATCGAAACTAACCTTTGCATCTAATGCTATCATGTCTCCAGAATCTGACTTAACCAGTGGATTAATTTCTATCATAGAACAATCCTTTTCAATAAACATTCTTGATAATGATTCTAACATAGAAACTAAATCTTGTTTTGAATGACCACTGAGTCCAAGTTTGTCTGCCATATCTAAAGCGTCCTTTTCATCTAGTCCATCCACTGGATGTGTCCAAATTTTATGTATTGCCTCGGGAGTTTTTTCTGCAACTTCTTCAATGTCCATTCCTCCTTCAGTAGACGCCATTATTAGAATTGTTTTTGCTTCTCTATCAACTAGTAAAGCTAGGTAGTATTCGTGTGCAATTGAGCAACCGGCTTCTACATACAAATTATTTACAATTTTTCCANTTGAACCAGTTTGTTTCGTAACAAGTTTTCTTCCAATTATATTCTGAGCATATTTCTTAACATCATCTCTCGAAAACGCTATTTTCACTCCTCCTTCCATTACTAGATTATCAGTTTCTTCATCATAAAGAGTACCTTTCCCTCTCCCTCCGGCATGAATTTGTGATTTCACTGCTACTACTTTTGAATCTAAATAATCGTACGCATTAAGGGCATCTTCNACTGTTTTACAGTGTACTCCATCTTGTACTTTCACTCCTGCTTGTTTAAACAGAATTTTTCCTTGATACTCGTGAATATTCATAACTCTCAACCTTCCGAGTGGAAGTCGCTCTTTGAACGATGCGCCTAACGATGTTCAAATCTTAAGCACGAAGTGCTGAAATCTATTGTCATATCCGGCGGAGTATGGATGTAGTTGTTCTTGCTGGTGGATTTGGCACTAGGTTAAGACCTTGGACAGAAGGAAGAGCAAAGCCGTTACTCCCAGTTTTAGATAAAACTCTTCTAGAAAGGGTAGTTGAATGTGTTCCAACTAAGATGGTTGATAGAGTAATTATTGCAGCTGGTTATAGTGTTGATGAAATGCAGAGTTTCTTTTCATCATCTAATCTCCCTTTCGAGGTAATAATTTCAGTTGAAGATGAGCCTTTAGGAACTGGAGGCGCAATTTCAAAGACTTTTGAGTATCTTACTGGAGAAGGTCCTGTCTTAATTTTGAACGGCGATCTAGTTTCAAGTGTAGATGTTAATGATTTATTGGCACATCATAAAGAAAAGAATGCTTTAGTTACTCTTTCACTTTGGCATGTAGATGATCCTAGTAGATTTGGGGTATGTGGTTTAGATGGCTCTGGAATGATTACAAAATTTCAAGAAAAACCTGAACCAGGGACAGAGTTTTCAAACCTGATTAATGCGGGGTGCTATCTAATTGAAAGAGAGGTATTGAAATCTCTTTCGTCGGAGAAGCATAGTATGGAAAGAGCAGTTTTCCCTGAAATTGCTAAAACTGGGAAGATGGCTGGATTAGAATTTAAGGGCTATTTTGTTGATGCGGGAACTCCTTCGTCATTTATTGAAGCAGTAAAAGTTTGTATTTCTAATAAAAGATTCGAAATCGGTGCTATACATGACAAGCATACGTGGATTTCTGATAAAGTATTGATAGATGAACCATATCAAATAACAGGTTCATCTATTTCAAACAATGTGTCTATTGGTAAAGGTTGTGAAATTCACGACTGTGTAATTTTATCAGGGGCTAAAATTGGAGAAGGATGTAAATTGCAGAGATGTTTAATTGGAGAATCTAGTATAATCAAAGCTGGCTCTGTTGTATCTGATAAGGTCATAGGTCATGGCGAAATAGTATAATTTGTCCGTCACCATCATATCGGTATTATGTCTCGCAGTTCTATGGACGACACTCTAATTGTTGTTAATTTCAAAACTTATCAAGAGGCCCACGGCGTTGCTGCTGAAGAATTGGCAGTAATTATGCAAGATTTAGAGACAAATGCACGTTTGGTTGCGGTGGTATCTGCTTTTGATTTATCTTCTGTCGTTTCAGCAGCACCTAATTTAGAAGTGTGGACTCAACATTTAGATCCAATAAACTTTGGTTCAAATACTGGTTGGTTACACCCTAATACAGCGGTATGTAGAGGTGCTAAAGGGACTCTGATTAATCATGCAGAGCATAAAGTTTCTATCGAACATGTTGCGATGCTCTTAGACAGTGTCCCAGAAGATTTTACAGTTTGTGCTTGTGCTGCGGATATTGAAGAAGCAAGAGCATTGTCAGCATTAGAACCTAATTATGTAGCAGTTGAACCTCCTGAATTAATAGGGGGTGAAATTTCAGTAACTACTGCTGACCCTGAAATTGTTAGCGGAACTGCCGCAGCTATACGTGAAATTAGTGAGAGA
>NYXJ01000014.1 GCA_002685315.1 Methanobacteriota archaeon | reverse complement strand
GACTCTCCCTCATCCGGTCGGGCATTACGCCCGAACGTGTGCATCCAGCCCGCGAGTTACTCATTAACGATATAATAACTCGGTTTGTTGAGCATAAGTTCATGTTACTTATTGAGGTTTTTATGAGATGCCGTTTTATTGTAAAATAGTGGTCCCGATAATTCTCATCGGACCTGCATCTAGTTGAGTAATAATTATCGGAGGACTGAATTTTTTCCTTGTCCATAGGGGAATTTCCCAATCAACAGTTAGTTTCGAATCTTCAATATTCTTTATTCTACCTACAATAAATTGCATATCTACCGCAGCATGTATCACATCACCAATTTGAAGAACTCTTTTTTGAAATGGTGCTTTGTTAAGAGTAAATGTAGAAGATATATTTTTATTCAATACATTTGAGTCAGCATGGACAATCATACAGCCTCTATGAAGTGCTTCCTCTCTTAGATTTCTTATTGCTAAACCAACTCTATCTCCAGAAACGGCAATGTCCACATCATCATCCATGACTTGTAAACTGCGAACAATTCCATTTTCATCTGCAGGAAGTACTTGAATTGAATCATGTTTTGATACAGAGCCAGATTGCACGTAACCTATTGCTACTAACCCTACTCCCTTTACATTAAAAAATTGGTCAACGGGGAGAATTAGTGATGATTTTTGATTTTCAATGTTGTCCATGAAAGAATATAACTTCTCGCGAATACTGTGTTCATCAGGCAACTGCTCGAATAATTGCCAGTTCTTCAATCCAGATTGTTCTAGAATAATTCTCACCTGATCAGGGTCTACCCATTCTCCATCTTGAGGATTTATTATCACTAATCCTTCATTGATATTAGCGCATCCAAATGATACACAAATTTCTCCTAATGCGGCATTCACCTTTGATATCTCAATAATTCCTATTTTTGCAACATTTAAGACTGAAAGTAAAGGCCTAATTTTTTCAGGATGTTTCAGAGGTCTTAGCAATGAAATAATTCTCATTTCACCATCTCTTTCTTCCTTGAAAACATAAGACTCAATATCTCTAACATCTCCCTTTTTAGCAATTTTTCTTGCTAAGGATTCTGAACCAACGAAGGCAACATTGAGTACAGGCATAATTATCCGAAGAGCCTTCCCTTGTTGAAAGGAACGGTGAATCGAATTAGCAAATTGATTAACTCATAGCATCTCTAGCTTTTTGTGCAGAGTTCCACATTTCTTTTTCTTCATCAGTTTCCGGTTCAAATTGTGGTATATTAATTGCTTTCATATCTCTATCTATTGCAACCATAAAGAAGAACCCTGAACATATTTCTTCCCCCACCCATTCTGATCTAGATAGCCTACATGAAATTACATGTATTCCAGCAGTTCTAGGTGATGTCCAAACAACTCTTGCAGTAGTCCTGATCACATCTCCTTGATAAGCTGGTCTTCTAAATTTCAATGCATCAACAGAGATAGTAACAAAGTTTCTATGAGCAAATTTAGATGCTGCCATTCCAGCAGTTGTATCCATGATTGACATTAATCTTCCTCCGAATAATGTATCTAGCGCATTTGTGTCTCCTGGGAACACTTCATTAAGTTGAATTACAGGGTCTGTTGAATAGGGCCCGTTCATGTCTATCGTCCCTCTCAAATACTCATCAAACTTGAACCCATCATATTATTTTGTGTTATTTGAGACATTTTCAGACCGTTGTATTCAATCCTAGGTACCGTTTCGGAGGTGTTATGGATATGCCAGCCTTAGTTTGGGAGGAATTTCATTTTGATGACCCTGATGGGGGAAAAATCATTTTTTGGCCACATATCCCTTGTATTCGAATGCCGGTTAAGTTACGTTCTCATTCTAATTTTCATGGTGTAGCATTTTTAACATCTTCAATAGATCTTCAATCATGGATTATGGAAGATAAACAAGAGAAAGAGAGTCCAGGGGTGCATAGAGATTCTGCCATTGCATCAGGTACAGTCTTGGGTCGTTTGATGACTGATTTGAATGGATTGGAATTAGATGGCCCCGTCATCCCCGATCCAGAACAATTACGCTTGCTTTTACATGCTAAGAATACAAGAGGGGGGCTACCAATTTATGCAATTGAACCCAATCTTGAAGATGAAAATTGGGTTGATTGGCAGATTAAAAGTGCTGATCAACAAGTCACTTATTCAAATTTAATTCTGACATTGACAACTGGTAGGAGATGGAAAAAAATCAGAAAGGAAGCGATTAAATCTGTCACAAGTTCCAAGTTAGTCAATGCGGACTTAGGTGCTGCCTCAGCATCCTGTTTGACGTGGTGGATAGAAGAGCAGCGAGGTATTTCTGTTGAATTACAAAATCTTAGAGATGAGAGATTTGTTTCTAGAATCAGAGGTGCTTTAGCAGATCTTAGAAATCGCGATATTAGTGATTCTAAATCTGATGGATTAACTTTGATGGTACCTATTCACCAAGCGTGGTTACCTTCAATTAGAAAAGCGATTAGTTCATGTATGAATGTTGAGGAGATAAGTCCGGAGGAATGATTATGGATGAAACCAAAATTAATCTTGATGTCGAAACACAGACCTTTCGTTTTACCCCCTCTGAACCAATTAACCATCAAGAAGCAGTTAGTATAGGTAGAGGCGTCAAGTCAGGAGATTTCGTCGTAATTATTCATGAAAATCCTCATGCAACATTAGTTATTGAACCGGAGGGTTCTGTGTTAGTTCATGGTATTTCAAGAAGCGAAGTAGCACGTTTAGCAGTACAAGAATTATTACTAACTCTTGGAATGTCAGATGAATGGTTATTAGTCGAATCAGGTGAAATGATAATTCGCTTTTCCATAGGTAGGGCAGTATTAATGGATTTAGCTGCAGATCGTTTTGCAGAGATTAATCTTGATCCTAGGATTGGTGCCCTTAGAATTAATGCAGATAGACATAAATGCAGTATTTTACTATTCAATAATGGTCATGGTATTGTCTTGAAACAGACTTCGAAAAGGATTGCAGAGATGGCCATTAGACATTGGTCATCACAATTAGATGCTGAGGGCGCTTTGGCGTGAGAATATGTTTAATCACGGCCGATGGGAAGGGCCAATAACAGACCAACATATGCATTTAGACCGTAATAATAGATATCTTGATGCAGTTTCTGAGTTTATTAATTCTGGAGGAACAGGAATTAATCTAGTACATAAACCGAATTTTTCGAATTTACCTTTGACAATATCTGATTATCAATCTGCGTATAACGATACAATTGAAATGGCAAGAGAAATTAGAGAAAAGTTTGGGATTAAGGTCTCAGTAATTCTCGGTCCACATCCTGTATCTTGGGAGAAACAAATACATACAATTGGTTTGCAAGAATCTACCTCTTTACACTTAAAAGCTGTTAAATTAGCTATAAATTATATTTCTAAAGGAGAAGCAGTTTGTTTAGGAGAAGTCGGACGGCCGCATTATCCGGTTAGTCTGGAAATATGGACTGCAGCCAATAATTTATTATTAGAAATTATGAAATTAGCTGCAGAAGCTAAAATCAGTATACAACTTCACGTGGAAGATGATGGCGAGAAAACATATTCTGATTTAGCAAAATTATGCGATAAGGCGAGTTTACCCCGACATTTNGCAATCAGACATTATGCTCCTGCTAATATTAGTACAGATTTCACTCATGGTTTGAGTGTGACTGTTAGTGTAGGTAAAGATAGCATTTCTAAGATTGTAGAAAGTCTACCTAATTGTAATTCATACTGGGGAATGGAAACAGACTTTCTAGACGATAAAAATCGTCCAGGAGCCGTTCTTGGTCCGAAAACGATACCAAAAAGAACCAATCAGTTAATTGAAAAATTGAAAGAATCAGGATATTCTGAAGATAAGATCTATGAAATTGTAGAAAACATACATTCGAACTGGCCCCAAATTCTCTATTCCTAAAAAGGAGATTTTAATTTAGGTGTGAAAGTCATTACTCCACCTAATAAGAATAAAATTACGCAGAGAGTAAAGAAATAGAATTCTCCAATTGGAACTGGCTTNTNCATTATTTCTTGAATNCCNATTCTTAGTAATGGCCCATTTATGGGTAAAAATAGAATCATCAACAGAATTCCNACTCTTTGGCGCACAAGCATAAACCTCGGNTATGGTAATAACATTTGAACGGATGTAACCGAACTAGTTTAGAAAGGTCATATCCTCGGATNGATAACGCGCCTGTAGTGAAGGGGTTATCACCTGAGGTTTCCAACCTCATGTCCCGGGTTCAAATCCCGGCGGGCGCACCAAAACAAAGTTGTATAGTGAAGCATTCAAACACTACCAGTTGTCCCGCAGTATATGTCCAAAGTCAATGGCCAAGCTCCGACAAAGGATGTCATAGTATCGTCAATCAGTAAAGATGCTTCTGACCTTGTTGAAGAGAAGCAAATCGTGGGTCGTAAAATCTGGAGAATTTTACCTTATGTGACTAGATATTGGGAGAGGGCCATAGGNGGTCTTTTAGCAAATATTGGTGCTAGAATTTTCGATCTTATCCCTTTTATTGCAATAGGTATGGCAGCCGATTATTATAATCCAGATAACTCTCAATTTACTAATTCAACAATTGAAAAAATTGTTACACTTGATTCAATACCTGATTTAGGGCCAATCGAGTCTACAGAACTTGGTTTTGGTTTACTTATCTTTACATCATTTGTTTTTCTTGCAATTTCCCAAGGTCTAAGCAACCAACTTTGGCAGTCAATAGCATACAAAGCTCAGCATGATATTAGGATGGATGCTACAAAATCTTTGATGGATATGGAAGCATCATACTTTGAAACCAGACAGACAGGGAACTTGATGTCTGTGCTATCTGCTGATGTAGCACAGTTGGAAGATATTATTTCAGATTCAACTACTAGTATAATCAGGATAATAACAACCCTTAGTACCGCATTTGTTATTCTTTTCTGGATGTCTCCTACACTTTGTATGATTCTCTTTGGGCCATTATTCATGATTGTCCCTATGGTTATTTGGTTTTCTACCAGAGTCCAGAGAAAGTATCGTCAGCAAAGAGAAAGTACTGGCGGAATAGTAGCAATATTAGAAAATGTATTATCTGGAATTACTGTGGTTCAAGCATATAATGCCAGTGATTTTGAAAGAGTTAGAATCGAGGGACAAAGTGGTAATTATCGTGACCAAGCTATAGAAGCGGCTTTCATCAGAAATCGTTTTATTCCTGGGTTTCATATTGTAGCGGGTATTTCATTCGGACTATTAGTCTCAGCTGGAGGATGGCTAATGAGTTCCAGTCAAATAAGTGTGGGCGAGTTTATAACATTCTTACTGATATCTACTAGAATGACTATGCCTTTATGGATTCTGGGAATGTTACTAAATCAATTACAGAAAGGAGAGGCTGCTTCACGCCGAGTATTCGCAGTTGTTGATCTTGAACCTTCGATTTATGACAAGGAGGATGCACTAACACTTGAGGAGCCAATTGAAAGTATTTCCTTTGAGGATGTATCCTTTTCATATCCTTCTTCTGAATCAAATGTACTTAACAAAATAGATTTGAAGGTTTCTTCTGGAGAATTCTTGGGAGTAATGGG
>NYXJ01000013.1 GCA_002685315.1 Methanobacteriota archaeon | reverse complement strand
ATTCACTTGGACTTCTTCATATGCTTGCTCTATCCTTTGTAGTTGTAATTTTCTAATTCCGATAAGGTGCTCAACTGCTTCTGTGATTGGAGGGCAGGAGAATCTCATCGGTCTATCTGCAGTTGTTTTCACCAAACCTATTGACTGTAATTTTTCTAAAGAATTATAAGCATCTAAACGAGTGGTTTCCAATTCTTTGGCTAATTCACTTGCCTTTAAATTTGATTTAGAAGAAAGAACCAAAACTGCTTTAATTTCTCTTTCATTAAGGCCAGCATCGCTCAAAATTACTTCCCAACTCATCAGAACTCTCTCCGTTCAGTGACATCACTCATGGCTGCCAGAATCTTGGCCACATGGTTTCTGGGACGGAATAACCAATCGTAGACATAATGAATTTCTCTATCAGGGCCTATGACGAATGAAGACTTGGCAGGAAATTGTCCGAGATAAACTGGCACCCCATATGAGTCTGCGACTGATCTATCAGGGTCTGAAAGCAAAGGGAATGGCAAGCCTAATTCTTCTTTGAACTCCTTGTGATCTGTGGAAGAATCTTGACTAATTCCAATAATCTCTACCGGTGGGGTTAGAGATCGAAACAAATCATACTGCTCTTTGAAACTAAGACAGCCTCTTTTACAAGTTGGAGAACCATCTTTTGCATAGAAAAAGATAACTTTCCATTCGCCATCTAATTCTGAAAACTTAAATTCATTAGAATCGCTATCTAACAACGTGAAGTCCGGTGCTTTCTCTCCCACTGATACTACCATAATCTAATCCCCTTTGATTTTGCTAAAATAGTTACTCTATGTCAAGTAAATGTCCCATGCGTGCTTTTTTAGTTTTCAAATAGTCTCTATTTGATTCGCATAGACCACTCATGTGTGGGACTCTATCTTTCACTTCAATGCCATTATCTCTCAATCCCTTTACTTTCAACGGATTGTTGGTCATCAGACGTATACTAGTTACTCCTTTCTTCTTCAACATTCTTGCTGCAATCTCATAATCTCTAGCATCGCCAGGTAGACCTAATGCAAGATTTGCATCGAGTGTGTCATAACCTCTATCTTGTAATGCGTAGGCTTGTATCTTTGATTCCAAACCGATACCTCTTCCTTCCTGTCTCAGATATGCTATAGCTCCTGAACCGGCTTTTTGTATTGTTTCCATTGATTTCTTTAGTTGTGCGCCACAATCACATTTGAGAGAGTGGAAGGCATCACCAGTCAAACATTCCGAGTGTATGCGAACTAGAGGATCTATCGATTCTGAAAATCCTTCAACATACAACAATGCATGTTCCATGCCTCTTTCATCAGATGTGACAGCGATTCTAAACTCGCCACTTTCGGTCGGTAAAAATGCATCAGATTCAACATTTTTTATTTCTGCTATTTGTGACTTTTTAACTTGTATGGTCATAGGCACGCCTCGGCCTAATCACTTATCAACTAATGTTTGTTTAGAACGTTTTTTGAAAACACTTGGTTATATGCTAGGAAGTAGGTGAGAGTATGATGTCCCATTTGTATACGTCGTCCAGACTCACGGAATCTCGTGTGCTGACGATGAATGATTGTCCAATAAATCAGGATGGCGATTTCATATTATATTGGATGACATCATGCAGGAGATTTTCATTCAATGCATCTCTTCAACATGCAGTTACTTTATCGAATCAACTGAAAAAGCCGATATTAGTTGTAGAAGCAGTGTCCATAACACATAAATTTGCCAATGATCGAATACTGTCTTTTATGGTACAAGGAATTATGGATAATATTGATGATTTCAATGAGAACTTAGTATCTTACATTCCATGGGTAGAAATTAAACAAAGAGCAGGGGCTAAAATGCTAGCTTCCCTATCTGAAAGGTCTGTTTGTGTAGTAATTGATGATTATCCCACCTACACACCGAGTAAGATTAGAGATGCTGCAGCAAGAAATCTACAAGTTAGAGTAGATGCTGTAGATTCAAATGGTATCTTCCCAATGAATTGGGCTGAAAAAGAATTTACTACTGCATACTCATTCCGAAAATATGTTCAAAAAAATCTTCTAGATGCTTTTCAGACTATTCCAGAAAAGGATTCAGTCCAACATAGAGAGAGTGACTTAAGAGTCAGTGAAGAAATAATAGCTAATTTGAAAGATGACTTAGGGTTTGAATCAACACCTTTAGAATGGCTATGGAGAGTTGCAGAAGGAGGAACAGTTGGGAATCAAGCTATGGAAGAGTTTCCCATAGACCACAAAGTTCCAGCAGTAATTACTTCCAAAGGCGGAGTTAATGAAGCAAGGATTCGTTTACAAAAATTCCTAAATTATAGGTTGAATAAATATAGTACTGACAGAAATAATCCGGACAAGCCTGCAGTTAGTGGACTATCTCCTTGGCTTCACTTTGGCCATATTTCCTCATATGAAATAATTCAAAATGTTCTAAGCAAAGAGAATTGGAGCCCTGACTCATTGAATCATGAAGATACTGGAAAAGGTACGAGAAGCGGATGGTGGGGTGTTTCTGAATCGGCATCATCGTTCTTAGACCAAATTATAACTTGGAGAGAACTAGGATTTAATTTTGCATATAATAGAGAAGATCATGCAACCGTTGAAACCATACCTAATTGGGCAAAATTATCAATGAAAGAGCATCTCAATGATGATAGAATCATATATTCACTAGAAGAATTGGAAAGAGCAGAGACTCATGATGAAATTTGGAATGCAGCGCAAAGAGAATTGTTGAGAACAGGTCAAATGCACAACTACATGAGAATGTTATGGGGCAAGAAAATCTTAGAGTGGTCTCCAAGTCCAGAAGTTGCAGCTGAAAATATGATTTACATTAATGATAAGTGGGCCCTTGATGGAAGAGACCCAAACTCTTACACAGGAATATTTTGGGTACTCGGAAGGCATGATAGAGCTTGGGGTCCAGAAAGACCAATATTTGGGAAAGTCAGGTATATGTCTTCTGAATCCGCCTACAGAAAATTAAAATTGAAAAATTATCTTCAAAAATATGCAAAGGATGAAAATATAACCTTAGCAAAATTTGGGTGAGGAAATGACTAATTATAAACATGAAACTGTCGTAAATGCAGATATAGAATCGACTTTTGACTGGTTTGAACACGAAGGATCTTTTAGAAGATTAATGCCTCCTTGGGAAGTTGCTGAAGAAGTTCGGGCGGATGACTCTCTTGAAGTTGGATCTCAGAGAGTTTTCAGATTTCCCGCTCCTGGATTACCATTTGTAAATATGACTTGGGTTGCTGAACATACGGGCTATGATAAACCAAACTATTTTGCTGACACAATGGTTAAAGGTCCTTTTTGGAAATGGGATCATGACCATTACTTGACTGAAAAAGATGGAGTTACGACAGTTGTTGACGATGTAAAATATAGTGTACCATTTGGGCCATTAGGTATGTTTGTTGATAAAATACTTGGAGGAGCATTGGTTACAGGAAGAATATCTTCTATGTTCAAAGCAAGAGAACTGAGATTACAAAGAGACATGAATCAGCATAAAAAATATGTGAATGAATCAAGAAAAAGAATCTTGATCGCTGGTTCATCAGGATTGATAGGAACACAATTAGTTGCTTTCTTAGATACAGGCGGNCATGATGTATGGAGGCTTGTACGAAGACCGGCTAAAGAAGGAGCAAAAGAACTNACNTGGAAACCAGATAAAGGTATNCTAAATCCNGAAGATATAGAAGGTTTTGATGTNATTATACATCTAGGAGGTGCAGGGATTGGTGACAAAAGATGGAGTAAAAAGAGAAAAGCATTGATTATTGATTCTAGGAAAGATAGTACTACATTACTTTCTGACACAATGAGTAAACTGAAGAAAAAGCCTGAAGCATTTATTGTGGCCAGTGCTGTAGGTTACTATGGTAATCGAGGAGATGAAGAATTAACTGAAAACAGTGAACCTGGGGAAGGATTCCTAACAGATACAGTAATTCAATGGGAATCATATGCAGATTCTGCAAGAGAAGCCGGTATCAGGGTTATTAATACTAGAAATGGTATTGTATTAGCAGCCACAGGCGGAGCTCTAGGGCGCATGTTACTTCCTTGGAAAATGGGCGGTGGTGGCCCCCTTGCCGGCGGAAAGCAATGGATGTCATGGATTTCTCTTGATGATGAAATATATGCTATTCACCATTTGATGATGAATCGTGATTGCGAAGGTGCTTACAATTTGACTGCTCCTAATCCATGTATGCAGAAAGTTTTCTCAAAGACACTGGGTAAGGTTCTCAGGCGTCCTGCAATTGCTCCAATACCTGGGATTTCAATGAAAATCTTATTTGGGGAACTTGCTAAACATCTCCTAATTGATGGACAGAGAGTGTTACCACATCGATTGGAGGAATCAGGTTATGAATTTATTCATAAAAATCTTGAAGATGCTTTAAGAGATTCATTAGGTAAGTGGAGATAGTTGAATGAAAGATACTCATGAATATTTAGTAAATACTAAATTTCCAGAGTTTAACTTACATGATGAAAAGAGGAAATATATTACTGAAGAAGATATTATTGGAAAATGGAGTGTAATATTTTTTTATCCAAAGGATGAGTCTCCGGGATGTACATTACAATCGTGTTCATTTAGAGATAAATATGAAGAATTTAATAATCTTGGAGTTCAGATCTTTGGAGTCTCCTCTGATTCAGTATCTTCACATAAAAAATTCAAGAAGAGACACAATCTTCAGTATTCTCTATTGAGTGATAAAGGTGGAATACTTGCAGAAAGCTTGAGGCTGAGAAAAAATTTAGGTTTTCTTCCCGCCAGAGTTACGTTAATTGTTAATCCTGAAGGAATCATAATTTATGCTCACACCAGCCAGTTGGGAGTGACTGGTCATGTAAGGAAAGCACTCAATGAAATCAAAGTTCGAGAAATCAAAATTTGAAATTGCTCCAATCATTAAGATATGATTAATTTTGTCAACAATGAGTACACTAGTTGAAGTAGTATTGGTGAACGCGTGTATAATATGGCTCAAGGTACAGTCAAGTGGTTTAATCAGAAAAAAGGATTTGGATTTATAGAACAGGAAGATGGTGAAGACCTGTTTGTTCATTATACTCAAGTTGAAGGCGAAATTAAAGATGGAGACTCTGTTGAGTTCGAAGTTGGAGAAGGTCCTAAGGGTCCAAATGCTATCAACGTCTCAAAAGCAGAATGATTTATTCAGATTTCAGAATAATAATCAATCGCAGCATCTTCAATGTCTTTACAGGCCTTGGATTCATCAATAGTTAGAGTTTTTCCATTCCGGCGAATAGCTTCCCCACCGACAAAAACGTCTAAAACGTCTCCACCCGAATATATCGTATTAGCAAGGATTCTACGATTATCTCGGCCGATAGGGCGCATACGAATATCATCAAGATTCCAAGTAATCCAATCAGTTGACCCTTTAGTGGCTAATTTCCAAGTTTCAATCGGGTCTAGAATTCTCGCATCCCAATGATCATGCCTTTGAACCAAACTCGCTGCTTTAGATTCAGAACGCATGTCGAGACTATTGTTACTAGCAGCACCATCAGTCCCCAATCTGACATCGACTCCTGCTTCTATCATAGCAGGATAAGAAAGAGTACCTCCACAGGCTAATTTTTGGTTAGAAGTAGGGCAATGAACTGCATGAGCCTCATGTTTAGCCAATATTCTCATTTCTTTTTTTGTA
>NYXJ01000012.1 GCA_002685315.1 Methanobacteriota archaeon | reverse complement strand
GGAACAGTATCTGCATCTACACAAGCAGACGACTTAGTAATTGAAAACAGCGCAGAGGGTGGGATGACTATTATCACACCTGATGATCAGTCAGCTAGAATTAGGTTTACAAGCCCATCGACGAATACTGATGTAGGCGGCGCTACCATTTTCTACCGCCAGAACATAAACAAGATGTTGGTGGGTACAGCAGTTTCTGGCGGGAAATTAGCTTTGACATCTGGGGCTGGTAATGAAACCATGGTGCTGGACGCATCAGGCAACGTGGGTATTGGTGGCTCTCCAGTTGAGAAATTCTATGTGACTACATCAAGCGGTGATGCCCGTATAGGCTTAAACGCGCCTTCTGGCTCTGACACTGAGATTAAATTCTCAAACGCTGGAACTGTTGAATATTCAGTCGGTCACGATGACGGAACAGACAACTTTGTAATTGGAACGGCAAATGTTGATACGCCGTTGATTTCAGTTACGAAGGCAGGCAATGTTGGAATTGGTACGAGTTCGCCAGCTACTGGGCTGCATGTAAGCGGGGGTAATAATTTAACTTCATCGTTAACCCTTCAAAATACTGCACCAACCCCCGATAATATTTGGCGCATAACGCCTCTCTATAATTCAGGTGATTTAGCGTTCTTTGATGATGGCACAGAACGCATGCGCATAGACTCATCAGGCAACGTGGGTATTGGGGCATCCACTTACGAAGGATCAGTAACGTCTAATGCGTCAAGCCTTTGGATAAGCTCAGCGGGTTATCTTTCAGCCAACATTAACAACGATTGGGGTTTAGGTGTCAACCGTACAGGGACGGACGGGACGCTTATTAACTTACGCAAGAATGGGGCTGACGTAGGTAGTATTAGTGCTATACCTACCGGAGTACAATATAATACTACATCAGATAGACGCTTAAAAGACAATATTAAAACTATCACTGATGGTAGGGACAAGCTAATGGCGATGAACCCAGTTACGCACACTTGGGTAGCTGACCCAAAAGTAGACGCAGTACACGGTTTCATAGCTCAAGAGATGATGGACATACTCCCAGAAGCTGTAGCGGGCGATCCCGAAGGCAAAGAAATGATGTCAATGGATTATGGGCGCATTACTCCGGTAATCGTAGCAGCACTACAGGATGCTTTAACAGAGATACAAAAATTAAAAATACGAATTAACCAACTGGAGGCTAAATAATGACAGATGCAACTTACTTAAATAAAGGGGGCTTATACAACACCCAGGGGCGAATAGTACAAGCCCACGTACTAAGCAGTGTTGGCTCTGCGGGTCAAAGAACTTGCCTTGGATGGTTTAGAGCAAATGGTGCAAATTATTTACACATAAAAACAAATGCAGGTGGAAGTTCGGCGCAAATGCATAAATTTGAATATGATGGTTACACCTACTCTAGCCATAATGTTCATAACTCAGTAACGTTTTATACATATAGTGGTACAACAACTCCTTACGAGCCAAGTCTTGTAAATTGGGGAGAAACCACTGGTGGAATCGTAAATTATTACTACTCATCTTCGGATGATAAAGTTGTAATAGTGCTACAAACCTCCACTTCTTATACAGGAGGATTTCTCTATCATCAAAGTGGAAGCAGTCACTATACGCACACCATTGATATTTTAGCCCATACCTCAAGCAATAGCACAAGTGGAGTTTACTAATGGAAGACTTTATAAAAAGAACAAGAGATGATGGATTAATAGAATACGTGAATCCTAATTATGATGAGGTAAAAGCTGCTGCAGAAGCAGAAGAAGCGGCTAATTATGATCCAATAGTCATATCCCCCGAAGAAATAGCAGCTACCGCACTAAGGCTTCTTAGAAAATTAAGAGATCAAAAGATAGCAGAAACCGACTGGTGGGCAAACTCTGACATTACAATGAGCGAGGCGCAGAGAGCATATAGGCAGGCANTGCGAGACATTACAGAAACGTACAGTTCATACTTAGATGTTGTCTGGCCAACCAAACCATAGGAAATAAAAAAGGGGCTCAAGGCCCCTTTTTGTTACTGAGTGAATTCGCCTTCGGCTACTTCACCTTCATCATCCTCTAGCTCTACTTTGAGCCTTTGGGTGAATCCTTCCGCCGCTACTTTGATCTGATCAAGTTTAGCAGAAGTTTCTGCTTCCTGTCTTTTGAGATCTTGTAGCTGGGCTACTATGTATCTTGCTGTATCTTCTAGATCTTCAATTACATAGTTCTTGTCGTCAAAGCTTAATGTTGGCTTATCTTGTACATCGGTCATTATAAGGTTCCTTATTTAAAAATGTCTTGCCAATTACCTGTAGTACTAGCGCGAGAGTACTCAGTGGCACGTTGTTCGAAAAAATTAGCGTGTTCTACGCCATTTAACATATAATCTAACCAAGGTAGAGGATTATCTCCACTTGAAAAGATTTTCTTCATTCCCAGCCCTAATAGCCTTCGATCTGCAATATACCGAATATAATCTTTTACTTCTTGNGGTGTTAGATCAGGCACTTCTGCACCTGTAAAACACAAATCAATAAAAGCATCTTCTAGNTCTACTGTTCGCTCTGCAGCGCAATAGATCTCATACTTCAGATCATCATTCCATAGGTCTGGATTTTCTTGAATAAAGGTTCTGAATAGCTGTGACATACCTTCAACATGTAACGTCTCATCACGTATCGACCATGTAACAATCTGTCCCATACCTTTCATCAAGTTGTGTCTAGGAAAGTTAAGCAAAATAGCAAAACTACTAAACAATTGTACACCTTCAGTAAACCCAGAGTAGATAGCCATGGTTTTTGCAATATCCATAGGCGTATCCATACCAAAGTTACTTAAGTGTTCATGCTTATCAAGCATTTCCTTGTGTTCAAAGAATTTTTGATACTCATCATCCCCAAACCCAAGTGTTTCTAGAAGTAGAGAGTATGCTTCTTGGTGCACTGCTTCCATAGCAGCGAACGCAGATAACATCATTCTTACTTCTGGCTGCTTAAATGTAGGAAGGTAGTGCTTAGCATANCCACAACATACATCTACGTCAGCTTGTGTAAAAAAACGAAAGATATTTGCAATAAGAGTCTTATTACCATCTGTCATCTTTTCTTTATAGTCTTTCAAATCATCCGCTAGATTGACTTCATCAGGAAGCCAATGCATATGCTGTTGAGACTTATAGTGCTCAAAAGCCCACGGATAGTTGAAAGGTTTGTAATATTCACGTTCTTCTAATAAATTCATACTTAACCCTCACACGCCAGACAACCTTCGTCATCAATACTATCAAATATATACTGTCTTAATACTTCGTCAGAGACATTTTCAGCTCTCTTCATTGCTTCACTTCGTAAATAATACAAAGTCTTTACACCTCTTTTCCAGGCCATCATATGAACAGCGTGAAGTTCTTGCTTAGATATATTAGCAGGAAAAAATACGTTTAAAGACTGGCTCTGGCAAATAAACTCTTGTCTATCACCAGCCATTTCGATTACCCATCTCTGGTCAATCTCTACTGCTGTCTTAAATACGTCTTTTGTCCACTGGTCTAAAAAATCTAAATGTTGTACTGAACCGCCATTTGTAAGAATACTCTTCCATACATCGTCGGTATCATACCCTAAATCTTGCAAAGTATCCTCTAAGTATTCGTTCTTGAGGAGACTAGAGCCGCTTTTAGTTTTTTGGGTAAAAGCATTAGCACGGTAAGGCTCAATTGAAGGAGAAGTATTACCGCAGATAATACTAGAACTGGCATTAGGAGCGATAGCAAGAAGATGAGCGTTACGCACACCATAACCTTCTCCATCAGGACACTCACCTCTTTCTTCTGCGAGTTGTCTTGTAGCTCTGACAGCTTCTCCTTTAATCCTTCCAAACATCTGCAAATTTCTTCCTTTAGCCATTGCAGATTCAAACGGGATACTATGTCTT
The DNA here is from genome assembly GCA_002685315.1 of Methanobacteriota archaeon. The sequence goes on along the minus strand of NYXJ01000012.1, from coordinate 14,556 downwards.
TGTAAGTACGCATGAAAACCCATTGCTCCTAGTCCGAGACTTCTTTCCCTCATAGCACTATAACTAGCTCTTGAGAGCTGNTCTGGTGCATTATTAACAAAAAACTCAATTACATTATCAAGCATTCTTACTAAATCAGGAATGAAATCATCATTATCTTTCCATTCATCATATTCTTCTAAATTTACACTAGATAGGCAACATACTGCTGTNCTATCTTTATCGGTAGCAAGAGTAATCTCACTACATAGATTTGAATGATGAACTGTTAATCCTAGATTCTGTTGAAACTCTGGCACTGCTTCTTGAACAGTATCCTTAAACATAATGTACGGCTCTCCTGTTTCAACACGATTTTGGATAAGTTTTACCCAAAGTGTTTTAGCAGAAACAGTCTTCTTAACTTCTCCTGAGTGTGGNTCAATAAGATCCCAACTATCATCAAATCCTTCTATTTTTGTTGCTTTTTCTATAAGTTCCATGAACTGATCAGACAAAAGCACGCCATGATGAAGATTAGTTGACTTTCTGTTAACGTCACCGCCAGTAGGTTTACGGACATCCAAAAACTCTTCCACTTCTGGATGAGATATGTCGAGATATGCTGCATAGCTTCCTCTTCTAGTTACACCTTGTGAGAATGCTAGCATTTCCGCGTCTACGACTTTTAGAAATGGTATCACTCCCGTACTCTCGGAGCCATTGCTCGTTTTCGAGCCTACGCTCCGAATTTCGTTCCAACATCCTCCGACCCCGCCGCCGACTGATGATAAGTAAGCATTTTCTGTATAATGGTTTGTTATACCTTCTCGGCTATCTTCTACATAATTCAAGAAACAACTAATTGGCATCCCTCGCTTAGTTCCTCCATTTGAAAGAATTGGTGTAGAGAACATAAACCATAGCTTACTAGCATAGTCGTACAATCTTTGAGCGTGTGCTTCGTCGTCTGCAAATGCTTTCGCCGCTCTTGCGAAAGCGTCCTGAGGAGAAGTCTCCTCATCAACAAAGTATCTATCTTCNAGAGTTTTTATACTAAACTCAGATAAGTAGTTATCTCTATTATAGTTAATCTCCACTCATCATACCCCTTATAGCTGAAACATTATCAGCTCCTATTGCATCGTCACAATACGTTATTAAATCCATCAATTCGTAGTTTTGTAAGATCTGTTCAGAATTTTCATTCAAAGACTGAATATACTTATACTTACCTAGTAAAGGTGCTGCGTCATATATACTTAACGCATCTCCATACTGTTTTATCAAATCAAATGCCCTCTTAGGGCCAATTCCAGGTATTCCTGGTACATTGTCTCCCTTATCCCCTGTCAAACACTTCAATGAAATATACTCTTGTGGAGTTACATCATAATGATCGTGCCAATTATCTAGAGTGACTTCTTTTCTCGTTACATATGAGAATCTGCCTACATTTTCTTGTATCAGTAAATCCCAGTCTCGNTCACTAGAAATCATCCAAACATCTTCTAACCCGTACTTAGCTTTATCTTTCACTAGGTGTGCTGCTATATCATCAGCCTCTACACCTTTGAATCTAAGTACAAGGTATCCTTCTTCTTTTAAGACNTCTAGAGAAGCCTCATACTCTGAAAAGAACTCTTCAAAGGCCATCTTTTCTTCTTCGGATTGGTCTGCGAATTTATCTTTTCTATTCTGCTTATAGTCTGCATTTATGTTGCGTCTATAAGACGAGGAACCCCAGTCTGCCGTAATTATTACTCTACCACAGCCATAAGACTTTGCTAGAGATTCGACAGTTTTCTGGTACTCATACCTAAAGTCTGTTCTACCCTGATGTTTCCATCTAAACGCTAAGTTTAGGGCATCTACTATTAGCGTTTTACCTGGCTCACTATTATTTACTTTTTCTGCAAAGTTAAACGCCATTAATCCACCTTATATCCTCTAATTCTAACCAATTTTCAGCAAGTAAAGCGTAACAGTCAAGAAAGTTAATATACATATACTTGTCACAGTTCTTAGGCTGTAGCTCTGTTACTACAAATACNGGAGACCTATTATACTTGAAGAAAAGAAGCGGTTCTTGCTTCCCACCTGCTGCTTGTAAAATAAGTTTTTTCCACCAAAGAATCAAATTGTTTGTCTTTTCTTGCGTAAAAATTTTATCTGTTAAGGGAGATTCTGCATAGTTTTTTACTTCTATACAGAATCTNTTTTTCTCATGAGGGACATACAAGTCCCCCTTTAAGTANTCTAAAGCTCCTGAGTTTGGAACTCTTTCAAATTGAAGCTGAGTGCTATCTCTCAACATATCTCTTACAAGATACTCTCCTCTAGCACCTTTTGCTCTTGAATCTACCATTACTTATCCAATGCACTTATATTGCCTTGTTTTACTACTTCAATCTTTTCTAGTAATGGATGTGTCCACCCATGTGATACAGCATAAGTATTCAAGTCTTCAGCNAGTAAAACCTCTACTAGCTTCTCTCTGCCATTATCATCTAACACACTAATAACTTCGTCTAAGAATAATATATTGATTCTAGACTTAGATATGCTACTCATAAGTTTACGAATAGCAATTAGTGTGGCAGTATTTACTCTAGCTAGCTCACCCGAGGAGAGTGCTAGAATGTCTACTATTACTTCGTTATCAGTAATTTGCACATTCAACTTATCATTAGATACGATGAATTGTAGCGTAAAACGACCATCTGAAAGCTCTGCGAGGTACTGATTAGTAAGTTCTTCTAGCTCTTTCACTAGATTTTCTATCTTATAAGCCAGTAAACCATTAGTGCTAAAGGCTTTCTTCAATACATCCAGATTAGAATCTAGTTGTGACTGTTCTGCCAACACTTCTCGAGCTTTTGCTAAATTATTTATAAATCCGTCTGTTTGGGCTTGTATTATTTCAATACGAGTATTAGACCTAGTTCTAGCTTCATTTTCTTTAGCTACTATAGCCAACTCTTTTTTAGCCTCTAACAGCTTCTTCTCTAGATNTTCTAAAGAAGCTGTCAGCTCCTCCTTGTCAAGAATCTGACTAGGTAAGGAACTATCTATGCTTCTATACAAATCTTCCCATTCTTTNTCTGCTCTAGCCAAACCGTCTCTAGCAGCATTATTTCTTTTAATTTGCCGTATCATATCTTCATTAGAGTCTTTCTGCTCATCTAGAGTTTTTAGCTTGGCTCTCTCTGCGAGTACCAAATCGTCCTTAAACTCTGTATCTATGTCTTGTTCGCAAGTAGGACACTTATCTTCTAANTGTAACAACTTATCTAACATAGTTGAAGCAGCTCTTATACCAGCGTCTAACTCTCCTAGCTCACTTTGATACTTATCATAAGATTCTTTAGGAGGAAGAGGACTATTCTGAATAGCATTTATATCTATAGCAGCCAGCATTTCTTTGTACTGATTATTTTTTAGAATTTTTTTATTTTTTTCAGAGATATTTTGCAATTCTACTGAAAGAGAACGGAAAGTATTCTCATCATCTTCCGTGTCTATATCTAAATCTAACATGGGCAGTACTATCGTACTCTCCAATTTATTGTTTGACAACCATTTTTCAATCGTTGCTGCCTCAGNACTCAACTCCGTCATCTTACTAGCAGACTCTCTTGAAGCCTCTTTGAAAGTTTCAAAAAGCTGCACATAATCATCTAAATGAAGAAGGTCAATTAAAAATTTCTTTCTATTCGTATCAGTTGCGGTAAGAAACTGCAAACTTGCGTTTGTGTTCTGGTACACTAATTGCGAAAATGTTTTGAAGTCAATGCCTATGACTTCCTGNAGAGTCTTGTAGGTGTTAGTAGCTGTGTGGCTAGATATATCTTCACCATCTTTCTTTAGTACTACTTTTATACCTGTCTTTCTATCTACAGAAACTTCATANACATTTCCATCNTTTTCAAAAAGCAAATATATACTATAACCGTTCTTAACGTAACGATTAGGTATATCTGCTTTCTTGATACCTTTGGAGTTCTTATTATAAAGAACTTCTTCTATAACTAATGGTATAGAAGATTTACCCATACCATTTGAACCAATGATTTGAGTTACTGTATTTTCATTCAAGTCTAACTCNTTGTCAGGCCCGTAGCTGAAACAATTACTCCACTTGAGCTTTTTGAGCGTAATCATTGTAAGTTCCTATAATATTCGATACTTGATCATCTTGTAATGCTAAATAATAGCTTAGATACTCTACTAATTCTTCTTCTATAGTCATGTCTTTGTCTAGGACTAAGGACACNTCTGAGTTTCTTTTAATTACTTTTTTATCAAGTAAATCTGAGTTTTCAACAGAAGCTAACTCTTGAATATCNCCNTCTATTTCATAAATAGTGTGATGATACTCAGTTGGAACCATATCATTTGGATCTGTAACTGTTTTTCTTAGTAACTGTGGCAGATCGAAAGGTTCCCAAACCCAACTCCAATTCTTTTCATTGATAAACAGACACCCCGTTGAGACTTCTTTTCTATGAAATGAAGTTGTCATNGGGCTTCCTGGATATACTATATTTGCCTGTGTATTGCTATGAGCGTGAAGATCGCCTGCAAAAACTACAGGGAAATCTGCTAGTCGCTCTAAGTCAATCTCTGGCTTAACGTGTGGAGGTATCTCACCTCTTACATGAGTAAATAAAGGTTGTGAACTATCAAAATGCTCTATACTACCTTCTCTATGTAAATCTGCGTAAGGTAGAATACCAAAACCTACGTCAGTATCAATATATGACATATCAACTATATGTATAAGCGGGTTAATATCTCTACTAACCTGCTTTAGTTGACTGAAGAAAGTCTTATGCTTCTTCGTTGCTTCATGATTACCGTCGTAGATAATGGTAGGAACTCTAACATTTCTAATAAAAGAAAAGTAGAGTTCCAGCTCTTCCATACTTGGCAGACGATCAAATAAATCACCACCGATAATGTGGGAATCACACTGCTTACAATAGCTGTGTACTTGATCAAAAAACATATTATAGCGTTTTAAAGCCCACTCCCTAGGAACATTCTTCTGTCCTAGCTTTATGTGCCAGTCTGCCGTAAATAGTATCATGCNATATTGAACTCATCTTCAATAGTTTCATCAATCTCGGAAGACTCACTACCACTATCACGAAGACGGTCTAGTAATTCNTTCTGAGCATCAGGTGTAGGACGAGACATTACTTCATCCATAGACTTAATAGTTGCATATACCTCTAACTCTTTTTCTGATAAGGCACGAGGCTTACACTTAAGAGCTTGCAATTGGTACTCTACATTATAAGGCAGAGGGCCAGTCTTTACACGCTTAAATTGAACATCCCAGCCTGTTTCTGGGTCTGTTGGATCACCTAAGTCTTCAGCAGCAGTAATGATTTGCTCCCATAATTTCTTCTTTAGGTTTACAACTTTAACTTCGCCGTTNTCTATGCACTGAGTAGCATAGCTCCAACCACACTTAAGATCTGGATAGAATTCACGAACCCAATCTTTCTCTAAGTTATTGAAAGTTTCTTTGTTACGATCGAAGGATAGGCACTCTAGAGGAATGTTCTTNCCATTCTCTCCAGTTACCCAATAGACGTAGCGAGCCAAAATGTCACCGGCTAAGCGGAACTTGTTGTCGCCATCTTTGTACTGAAAACTGCTTACTGAACTTTTTTGTGCAGAACCTTTCTGCTGATTAAATGAAATAGCCATTTAATGTATCTCCTTTGTATTGACTTCTTCATACATAAAGTGAAGTATATCTCCCTCTATGTATAGTAGCCTGTTGTTTTGTATTAATATTTCCGTATCCTCTGTTGGCAGAAGTACGGTATCTAGTGTTGTATCTTTAGTTAGACGATAGTACGCCGTAGATCGAAAAGAACACAATGCAATGTATTGTGCTAATTCACGATACTGGTACTTATGAGAATGGTATAGCAGTACATCGGGATGGAGCATGAAGCTATCCCCAAGGAAGTTTTTCTGCGAATATTTATAAATGGGGTCTTTGGCATTAGTAGGAATTTGCCTATGTACGAGCATCCGCACGATACGCACAATCTCTACAGCACTGCCATTAGCCTCTTTATAAATCTTTCGCCAGTCAAATAAGAACATATATTATACTAAAAATTAAGGTTTGTGTCAAGAACTATTTTTTTATAGTTGCTTTATTGAATAACCCTCTCTCATATAGTGTCCCATCCTATTAGAAGCCTGCTTTTTAGCAGTATTCCCTTTCAAATGAATATCTATAATGACAGGGTCGCGTTTGCCTTCCTGTAATCGTATGACTCTACCTATAAGTTGAGTCAACAAAGGCTCGTTATTTATTGGTGTACCNAGTATTAGACAACTAAGGTTATTAACAGAGATACCTTCTGAAAAAATTGCTTGAGTACCGAAAAGAATATCTTTCTTACCGCTTCTAATTTCAGACAGGTGCGTTTCTCTATCTTCATGNGAGACCTCACCCGTAACACAAATTGCTTTATCACCAGCCAGTTCGGCGCATGCTTTCAAAAAGTGAACTCGATCGCTCACAACTAGCACCTTGTGCCCTTTTGCGGCGTAGGCCGCAGCAAGCATTGCTACTGTGTGTCGATATTCCTCATTATTAGCTAATGCGGTCACTCTATTAGCCCAGGGAGTCCTGTTACCGTCCATAAATCTAACATCTGACTGCAAGACATGGATAGTAGGCACCATGAAGTTCTCTTTGGGTGGCTTAAAGAGTTTATTTCCAAAATAATCTCTAAAGACTACATGTTTGCCATCTTTTCTTTCTATAGTNCCGGATAGACCTAACTTATATCTTGCATAGTTAGTGTCTATTATCTTAGAAAAGGTGGGAGAAGATACGTGATGCATTTCGTCCAAAATAATTGTGCCGAACTGATCTTTTATCTTCGGCAAATTACGGTATAAAGTCTGAGTATTACCTATAGTGATAGGCTGGGAAGTATCGAAGTTTCCACTACCAATAATTCCCGGCGTAAAACCGTAGACTTTCTCTACTTCCTGTGCCCACTGATTTCTTAGAGGGACAGTATGTGTTACAACCAGAGTTTTCTGCCCTAACTTTCCAGCGATAGCAAGACCTGTAAAAGTCTTGCCCCAGCTGACCCAAGCGTTGATTATGGCGTTATCTTCTATCTCGTCATACACTACTTGTTGGCTTTCTCGTAAATCAAACTTAAACTCAGGAAAGTCTACAGGCACATTCAAGCGTTTATCAACAACTTCATAGTCATCTGGTATCAAATCCGTTCTTCCGACAGGTATACTGACAAGATTAGTTTTGATGCGTGACATATTTTTTATGACCATAGGAGGTTCTGTCGGGTTGTACGACGGAATAGCGTAAGTAAGCTCATCATTAATGATATCTTTATACTCTTGCGTTACTTCTAGGTATATTCTGTTGCTGATTACTGCTTTCATTCACCTTCCATAATATTTATCATGTGTTCTGCTATATCTGCAAAGTCACTTGCAGCTCTCCCTCTAGTCGTCTCAGCTGCGGTGCCTATACGGATACCGCTTGTTTCTACAAAACTGCGAGGGTCNTTTGGTACTCCATTTTTATTTACAGTAATACCATTCTCTTCTAGCATATCAGCAGCTTTTCTACCACTTAAAGATTTATCACTTAAATCTAAAAGTAACAGGTGACTGTCTGTTCCGCCTGTGATAATATTGTACCCTTTCCGTACAAACACATCAGCCATAGCCTTAGCATTGTCGAGTACGTCTTGAATATACTCATCAAAGGAAGGGTCAAGTGCTTCTGCATAACATTGAGCTTTTGCAGCAATGATATTCATTAGCGGGCCACCTTGAGTCCCAGGAAATATAGCACTATTGATTTTTCTTGTGAAATCAGGATTATTCCACAGAATCATGCCACCTCTTGGGCCTCTAAGAGTTTTATGTGTTGTGCTCGTTACCACATCTGCAAAAGGCAGAGGACTATCATAGCCATTACCTGCAATAAGTCCACTATAGTGAGCCATATCACACATTAGTGCTGCACCTACACTGTCTGCGATATCTCTGAAGGCTTTCCAGTTAATCTGTCTTGAGTAAGCACTTGCACCTGCAATAATTAGCTTAGGCTTTATAGCTTTTGCTTGATCTAGAATAGCATCATAGTCTAGCCACCCTGAGGTGTCTACTCCGTATGTGTGTGCATCATAAATCTTACCACTAAGTGTTGGAGGAGCACCATGACTAAGATGCCCTCCACTAGCTAAGTCCATACCAAGAATTCTATCTCCTGGCTTTAGAAACGCTTGAAATACCGCAGTATTTGCATTAACCCCGCTATGAGGTTGTACATTGGCGTACCCACAATCATACAATTTACACAAAGACTTGATAGCGAATTCTTCTATCTCATCCATGTGCTCACAACCATTGTAGTATCTTTTTCCTGGGTATCCTTCTGCGTATTTATTAGTAAATATACTGCCACATAGAGCACGCACAGACTCACTCGCAAAGTTTTCACTAGCGATTAACTCTATAGCCTGCTCCTGTCTTTCTTCCTCTCTTTCGAGGATTGACAAAATTTTATTATTCATTTATAATCCCAATTCTGTTTTTGCAGTTATATAACTCTTTACAAAGTCGCTTCTTACAATATCTTTAATCTCAAAATCAATCAAGTCAAAAGATTCCATTCTTTTTAGCACAGAAACAAACTCTTCTAGTCCATTCTTACCCAGGTCGGATTGTCTGAAGTCACCACAAAAGATAACTCTACAATTCTCTCCTACTCTAGTAATAATTGAGTCTAATTCATGAAAAGTCATATTTTGACACTCATCAATAATTATTACTGCATCTCTTAGGGTAATACCCCGAATAAAAGATGTAGTCATAAAATGAACTATACTTTTTTGTTTTAATATCTCGTAAGCATCTCCTCTGCTGAATAGCTCTACAGCTATGTCTTTATAAGGTGCTTCATATATTGCGCTTTTCTCTTTTTCGTTTCCTGGAAGAAAGCCTATATCTCTAGTAGGTACTGCACTTCTTAATATTACTAAGTTGTTGTAATATCCTTTTATCATATCATCGAAAGCAAGATAACAGGAAATAAAAGTCTTTCCTGTGCCTGCTACTCCGTGAAGTAAGAGGTGCTTGTCGCTATCAAAAGCCAGCAACTGGTTTTGTGTAAGCGGTTCAATTTCTTGTAGGGTTAGACTTGCTCCAGCAAGAGTTCTTCTATTTTTAGCCATAATTTATACTTTTCTTCGAGTGTCAGACTTTTTATCTTCTGAGTACTCGTACAATGCCCAGGGAGCATTATTAAAATGTAAAATACCCGCCCAACTAAACTCTAGTAAGGGCGGACGAAGTACAGTAAAAGGGTAAGATATACCTTTTAGCCATAGCAATGAAGCAGTTCCTTTTCGTACTATTCTTTCTATCTTATGATACCTTAAAGGTAAGAATCTAGTCTTAGAATATATAAATGGAGTACCATTATTATCTATAAAAGTACTTTTGGACTGCTTTATTACTCCTACGGGAGTTTCTATGCACTTTTTAAGTGTGTACAAGGAGTGGAAGGGAGTCTGTATCCTTCTAGCTCCCAGAGTCTTTCCAGACATGTTTTTATCGTCTAAGATTTCGTTATCTAAGTACAATAAACCGTCAGATTGACTCCAGTTACTAGATCCTATAGGGAATACAGGGAATACTACTTTATGAAGGTTAGAGTAAGTAACTACCATACTGTTTCTCAAATTTACCTAGAGAGTAGTCTTCATGCACATCAAAGTCGCAGCCTACGGGAGCTCCTGGGATACTAACACCACGATCCATTTGGATAAACTGTCTTAGCTTATCGGAGTAGTGTTCTATCTCATCCTCGGGTACTTCAGCTAGAATAGAGTCATGAACAAGAGCAAAGATGCGAGCACCCATCTTGTTTACACGAATATATTCTGACATATCAATACCACCTAGTAGGTTAATATCAGATGCAGGAGACTGTACTAAAAAGTTTAGTCCTGATCTAATACTATGACTCTTAATACCTTTGTCCTCTGAAGCAACATTAGGTAGTCTGCGTTTGCGACCAAAGTAACTATAGATAAATCCATTTACTTCTATTGACTTTTGATTCTGTTCTAACCATGCTTTGAGCTTATGGAAAGACTTGAAGTAATCGTCAATAACTTCTTGTGCTTCATTGCGACTAAAGGGCTTGCCTGAGTCTGCTGTTACTTGCTGTGAAATCTTATTAGCTCCAGCGCCGTACATAATACCAAAGGTTACAGCTTTCGCCGCTTGTCTTTGCATTGGATATAGCTCTGCAACTTCTTCTGCTTCACAGGGTAGTCTAAATACTCTATGTGCAATGTTACTGTGGAAGTTACCGCCGGAACGGAATACATCCATCAGTGCTTCATCTTTAGCTAGAACAGCGGCAACATATACCTCTGCTGTAGTTAAGTCCATTGCGACAATCTTATTACCAGGAGCTGCTTTGATACAACCCTTAACAATAGGATTATCACGAGGTAACTGTTGCATATTTAACTTACCAGAAGACGACAAGCGACCACTGGTAGTTCCATGAAGATTGAAATTAGTACGCAGTCTGTTATCTCTATCAAGCTGCGGAATAATCTTATCTAAGTAAGTATTCTTGATTTTAGACTTCTGTCGTATCTCAAGGATGTGCTTGGGTACTGGATGTTTTCTACTTAGTTCTTCCAGAACTTCCGCATCAGTAGAGTTAGCACCTGTGCCAGTCTTCTTGCCTGTAGGCTGTAAGCCAATATAGTCAAAAAGAAGTGCACGAAGCTGTACTGTACTGTTTGCATTGAAGGGCTTACCCTGTGCAGATTCAAACTTACTAATTTCTGGTACTTTGTAAAGTTCCTCGACAGCAACATCGATGTTGTCCTGCATAAGCTCCTGAGCAATAGACAAGCGTGACGGGTCAAACGGAACACCATTATCCTGAGTGGTTAGAAGAAATCTAACACCCGGAATAAGAATATTATCGTATACCCACTTTAGCTTAGGGTTTTGCTTAATTTTTACAAATTTTTCAAACAGAGCAAAAGTACAGACAGCATCCATAGCTGCGTAAGTTTTCATAGTATCGAATGGAATCATGTCCCAAGTGAAACTTGCTTGGTTCAAACCATTAGCTCGCTTATGTTGATCTATCCAATCATACATAGGCTTTTCGTAATCACCGTAGGGTGTGAACTTAATAGCTAACTGCTTGAGGCCATGCCCACCAGGATTTTCATCAATTAGATAATGCAGTAACATAGTATCTTCGAATTTAGGAAAAACGAAGTTAAAGTGATACTGGAAGAACGCTAAGTCGAACTTCGAGTTGTGGAAGATAACTGTGCGATTTAGGAATAATTCGCGTAGCATATCTTCTATCTCTTCGTCAAAACACTCTGTGTCTATGTAGACCCCGCTGAGACCGTCATACGACATAGAGATGCCGATAACGTGACCGTTGCGAGGGTATAGACCAGTAGTCTCTGAGTCAAGAGCAATTAAGTCATGACCATCAAAATCTAGAGCACCTTGAATCCACTTCTTAGCTTCTTCAGTGTCTTGTATACCTCTAGCGATGGTTTCATCAATGATTATATCTTCTATCTCACCATTGATATAGGCTATAATACTATCTTTGGAGGATTCCCACGTCTTGCGAGCTTCTGGCTTGAAGGCAAGCATAGCTGGGTTAATCACAGGCAGGAATTTACCTTCTACTTTCTTACCAGAATATTCCGTGACTGAGTTAATTTTTGTAAAGTATTTCAGTGCATCACTACCTACTAGGACAATCCAGTCATAGGCATCTGTATCTATAGTGATGTCACAGTCTTTTTTCAATACTTTTTTAATTGTGGGATCGGAACACAGTTGATACTGATCAAACTGAAAAGCTCCTTCAAATTCTTTTTCAAAGTCTGTACGACTTGATTTAGTTTCTACTAATGCAACTTTAGGCATATAATTTTCTCTTTAGTCCAGTTACTTGAGATTGTGTAAGTGCTCCAGGGTCAGTGTCTTTTAGATTGACATTCCTAGATATGAGACCAACTTTCTCGCACATTACCTTGATGTTTTGTGCAGCATTCTGACCTGCTTCGTCACCATCAAAGAAGATAGCTATCTTAGAACAGCCTTGCATAGAAAGCATTCTTAGTTTATCTTCATTGATATTGTTTGTGCCGAAACAGCACACTGCATTTTCTAGTCCTTTATCATGTAGGTTGATTACATCATAAATACCTTCTACTAGAATTATTTCTCCCAGTAGGGGAAATACCTGTGGAAACAAGGGCAGCTTTGCTCCTGGTGGTGTAAACTTGTACTTAGGAATACCATTAGCAGTATGCCTACCTTGAAAAGCTACTATCTTTCCAGAGATATTTCTAATAGGAAAGTTAATCCTACTAATATAATCTGAGTCTGTGTGTTCAAACGCTTCAAACTTTCTATAAGTTTTAGGCGTGATATTTCTCCAATTGCCCACATAAGGCATATGGTTGTGAGGGAAGGAGAGGCCGACAGACTCTGCTTTCTTCTCCTGAATTTTACGCTTCATTGTTTCTCTCTTGAGCTGAAATCCAGAGGCTGCTTCTCCAAAGAATGTAAACAAATTACCTTTGTAACCACAAGCAAAGCAATTGAATCTACCATCAATCTGGTCAATTCTCATGCTAGGATTGCTGTCATCATGCTCAGGATTCAAGCACTTGACAACAAAGTCTTTACCTTTAGGAGTAAAGGGTACTTGCTTCTGATTGAGTAATTCTTCTACGTTCATTTACTTACCGATATGTGTGATGTCATCATTAGGAATAACTTGATATGTACCCTTGTTGTAAGGAATACTTATCGTATAATTACTACTAATATCTCTTTTGAACTCTCTGTCAGGGTCTGCTTGCATCTCTGATGCTGGTATAAATGGGGCAGACTTGTTGTTCTTCCATACAGGATCTTTAACAAATACACTGTCTGGTTTGAGTTTCATAGGAACAAAGGGTGGCTTGGCTCTTTTCTTGTACACGCGCTTCTTCCGTCTACCTGAAGTAGTGTGTGACATACTTCCATGAATAATCATATGCTTCCTCGATTGTGAGAATGTATATTATACTCGATTCAGCTGGAAAAGTCAAGAACTATTTAGAAGCTGACATCGTCAATATCTTCGTCTATCTTGTGCTCCGACGCTTCTCGCTGTGCGGGTGACATCGCAGACTCTGGGCCAATCTTCATTGTTTCCCAGTTCATTTTAGATGTAAAAGATAGCTGCGCGGCGGAACGCATTTTCATACAGTTAAACGTGATACAGTTGTCTTCGTGCTCATACGCTTCTAGCGCATAGGCAGCGTCGGCTGCATCAAGAATACCTTTTGCAAAACGCGCTTCGCCGGTAGCATCCGTCTGATATGGCGAAATAACAGTACATTCGTACTCTTGTGCCATACTCTTCAAAGCCTTGCTTACTTCTATTTGTTCTGTCCAATCATACTGTCCTGAACGAGATGGGATAGCGGAACGCTTCACTTGGTTAATGTAGTCTACTAGAATCACGCCGACATTAAGAGCTTTCACTTTCTTGTCCAATTCGGCCTTAATTTTTGCCAGAGTAAGGCCTGGATCATAAATTACATCTAACTGCTGAGTCGGGAGTAACTCAGTAGTAGTCGATAAGTTATGATGAAACTTCTCAAAGTCTCTGTGTTCTTTGTATTCCATTAAGCGGTCTTGACCATTCGTATAACGATTAGCCCACCAACCCGCTACTTGTTCCCATTCAATTACACTAAGATTTTTAGTACGCAGACGAGAAAAAGGTATTCCCGTTGCAATAGAACACACTCTCTGAAGAATCGAACGACTATCCATCTCAATAGTGAAATACATAGCCGAGCGACCACTCTCAAAGACAGTGTGAGCAATATTAGCACAGGTAAGAGACTTACCAGCCCCGCGACGACCGCCAAGAAGAACAAGATCTCTGGGAGAGAACTGTATCTCGTAGTCGTACTCGGTGTTTAGACCGAGGGGCAGATATTTGCCAATCTCTTCATCATTTTCAAACAGTTGAATACGTTGCATACTCTCTGTAGGTAACTCTAGGTCGACTTTCTTTTCGACATCTAGAACGATTTGATGTAAGTGTGCTACTGACTCTTCCGCATCTTCAAAAGCTACGGAATTATCAATATAATCCTCAAGGGAATCTAAGATTTCCTTTTGGGTATACTCGTTCTTGAGATACTGTAGCAACATAAATGCGTCTACGTCTACTTCTACGCTCTCGATTGCATATAGCTTTTCGACAGTCGCTGAGTCGCGTATCTCAAACTTCAAGTCTTCAAAGGTTGGTAGGTGGTGAAACTTGTCATAATGCCTATCAATTGTGTTAAACACAGTATGATACTCTGTAGGCAAATAATCCTTACGAACGGAACTCCAGGTTTCGAAATCCTGTAACGTAAGTACTTGCTTTATAAGCGCACTAGCAATATTCAAAGTAACTCCCAACCAACCAAAAAG
>NYXJ01000011.1 GCA_002685315.1 Methanobacteriota archaeon | reverse complement strand
GAAGGGCTGTGTCCATATTCTCCATGGAGAGAATATTACAGCTTCAAGAAGAGGGGCATCCTATCGACATTGGTACCGCAGGAGAGAACTTCACTATCGAAGGGATAGATTGGCCAAAGATGGAAGCTGGCATGATGATTAGGTTTGGATCTATCTTAATCCGACTAAGTGAGCCCTGTGCTCCCTGCAGTAAAATAGGAAGTTCGTTCATGGAAAATAAGTTCTCTAGGATAGATCAGAACAAGAGAAGAGGGTGGTCTCGCTGGTCCGCCTCGGTCATAGAAGAGGGGACTGTTTCTGTAGGTGATACGGTTTATCTCGAGGGAAATTGAACAGGGCACCTTAAGTTAATTGTCGTAGCAAGTTTGAATAATCGCTGGAATAACCAAGAAATATGTTGGGGTCGGGGCCTGGAATGATTCATGGAGACTTTACTGGGAAATATGGATTTAAGAATCGAATCAGAAGAGGTTGGAGAATTACAAAACTGGGAATCCATGTAGTGAAAGCAGATCCTGAATTAATTATTTACGTATTATTTTCGGCAATAATGTCAATTCTAAGTTTCGGAGCGGTATTAACTCTTACTGGAGGTTTGGGTTTTGTCATCGGAAATGACGAAGGTTTCGAAGGAGGAGTTGCATTAGGTACCTTTCTAAGTTACTTTATCGTATCTATAATTGTTGTATTTTGGAATGCAGCTATAGTTGCTAGTGCATATGAGAGATTAACTACGGGGAGAAACCCTAGTTTTTCATACGGGATTAGGCAAGCGATGAAATGCTTGCCGCAAATATTTGCTTGGGGACTTATTTCTGGCACTGTTGGGTTAATAGTTAGTTTCTTTGAAAGTATGGCGTCCTCTGATAATATTATTCTGAAAATTCTTGGATCGATTATAGCGATGTTGATTCAATTTGCATGGTGGATGACCACTTTCTTTGTAATTCCGATTATTGTTCTAGAAAAAAATGGAGTATTTGAAAGTATGAAAGAAAGCCCAGAGTTATTTCAGAAAACTTGGGGAGAGAATATTGTTGCAAGTATGGGTACTGGAATCATTAATTTCTTTGTGATATTATTTATTATTATTATTTGTTTACCCCTCTTGTTACTAGGAGAAATAGGACTTGCTCTAGGCTTCATAATAATCGTCGCAGGTATAACATTATCTTCTCTTTTCTTTACTGCTTGCGATGCTGTCAATAGAGCCTCAATGTACTATTATGCAAAGACTGGAGAGGAAGTTCCCCTAGCCGAAAAGTATGGTTTAGAAGTCTGGTAATCACTTGCTCTTTGTTTCACCATTGTGATATATGTTAGAGATTTCGACCATTGTAAAGCAGAGGTACCCGAGCGGTCAAAGGGGCTGGGATGAGGTCCCAGTGCGTAGTGCTTCGCAGGTTCAAATCCTGCCCTCTGCACCATAACTAATATCTAAATTTAATTTGTTGTGCCAGTGTAATAATCATAAATCATGCCCTTGAGGAGTGAATAATGGTGACTGTCGCTGATGTAGAGAATGTCCAGAAAGCATGGGGAGAAGGTGTTGTAGCTATCGCTGCGGCACATAGTTCTGAAGGAGATTATGTCGGACGAGCATGTTTACATGTTGGATCATTATATGCATACGATATTTCTCCTGTCTTGTTCAAACCTACATTCGCTATTGAAGAACAATTTCGTCCAACCTTCGAAGGTGCTCTGTCATATTTCGTTGCAGAAAACGGGGCGTGTCCTGAAGACAAAGGTTTTGCAATTAAAGGTTGGACAAAAGTACGATTTGAGAATGAGAATATCGTTATCAATGGGGCAACGGCTATGGCAATGGGCAACTATTTTTTCACAAATTCAAAAGGAGAAGAGGTAAAAGTAGAGTATTCCTTTGGTTATATCACGGATTCAGAAGGAAAGTTGCGTATCAATCTACATCACTCTTCAATGCCTACTAGCATTGAATGAATTTCTAGTATATTGTTCCGGTATTAACTACTGGAGTAGTATCTGTTTCGGAACAAAGAACGACTAGTAAATTACTTACCATAGTGGCCTTTTTATCTTCATCTAATTCAATAATTTTCTTTGAGCTGAGTTGTGCTAATGCCTCTTCAACCATACCTACTGCACCCTTGACTATCTCTGTCCTCGCTGCTACTACTGCGCTAGCCTGTTGGCGNCGTAGCATTGCTTGTGCAATTTCTTGAGAGTAAGCAAGATGGCTTAT
This sequence comes from Methanobacteriota archaeon, assembly GCA_002685315.1. Next base: position 4,349 of record NYXJ01000011.1, on the reverse strand, counting down.
TCTAGCTTCAAGGACTTCNATTCCTGCTTGCTTAAGTCGNTCTTCTACAGATGCTTGNAGAAGTTCTGCGATTTCTTCCTGGTGACTGGATAAAGAAATTCCTCCAATNTCCTTGTCNTCAATTATATCATATGGATAAGCAGTAGCCATTGCACGAAGTGCTGCTTCACTCTGAATTTGTACATAATGATCATAGTGATCTACTTCGAAAAGTGCTTCTGCTGCATCAAAAACTCTCCAAACTACTACAGCGCCAATATCAATTGGATTTGCATTAACATCGTTAACTTTCAATCTAGCTGATTCAAAATTTCTTATACGTAAAGAAATTTTTTGTTTATGGTAAAAGGGATTGAGGAAAAAGTGAAATCCTTCTTGATTCACCGTGCCAGAATATTTTCCAAAGAATTGCACCGTTGCTGCTTCATTTGGTGCTATGATAACGTAACTATTCCAATAAACTAACCAAAGTGGTCCTGTGAATACTGTAATCAGGAATGCAAGGCCACTAATAGCTCCTCCTACTCCCATCAACATCATCAATAGTAGATTAACAAAACCAAGGACAATTATGTGGATGAATATTCCAATAAAACCATTTAGGGTCTTTTTCTCAAAGTCTTGTGTAATACTTTCTTTTCTTCTAACTATGTCGCTCATACTCTTCCTCTCTGAATCTAAGATATCGGTTGGCACTAAATAGTTATATCAATATTTGAAAAAATATCATAGAAAAACGGGTCTAATTTATAACATCAAGTACATGTGAGCATTTTATGCACATAGCAGGGAAGATTTTTCTTGGACTTGGATTATTGATTACATTGGCCGGAGTTGTACTAACAATTGGTGGAGGTTCGACTCTAAGTGATGTTGGAGATTGGGACGTAGAGGAAAAAAGTGACTTTAGCGGAACTGCAGGAGTTACAACCTATTCTTTCACTGAAGAATTAATTGTAATGGTTAGTGACGACGTGAGGTGTGATGAATTTACTTTCACTATGACAAATGAATCTGGAGAAGATCGTATGACCATCGACTGTGAAGAAGATGGTGAAAAACCATATGGATGGGAAGATGACCCTGATGGATGGTACCATATGGCCACCATTTCGACATGGGACTATGCTGCTGGCGAATATACTATAGAATCAAATGAAGATTATGAGCTTGTTCCAATGTGGGAAGTGTTGGGTGCAGAAATTGGAGAGGCTGTGGGTGGTTTCGTTGCGGCAGCTGGAGGAGTAGGTGCAGCTTGCTGTGGGATATTCTTCATGCTGCTAGGCGGAATTTTCGCATTAGTCTTGAAGGAGCCTAAGAAAACACAAATTACAGGCCCTAGTAGTTTTACCACGGAATAATTATTCTGATTCTTGGAACCGTTTAGTTCAACAAGATGCTGTGGTTCCGAATAATATGGAACGTACCGGCGTCGCCAGTTTACTTGTGCTGCTGATGTTGTCAGCACCACTAACTGGGTGTTTTGCTGATTCAGAAAATATGCCAGGAGAAGGGGATTTAGAAGTTGGGATCGCATCTATGGAGGGAGGTTTTTTCCAAAATATGGAATTATCTGCTTCTAGTTCTATGTCTGTTTTTATTCCTTACTTAATTATCGAAGATGGTAATAATTATGTTCAGAACTCTACAATTGTTGATTTGGAAAAGGGGGATTCTGTCACATTGTCAATATTGGCACCACCAAGAACTGAAAATATGGTTGTCATAATCGGAGAATTTGGACGAGACTTTTGGCCGATTCGGGACCAAGGAGAATCTTGGATGACTTGGATAGGTAGAGGAGGAAATATAGATAATTCGAATAATGGAATTGAAAGAGTCCCGGCTTCTGAAAATAGTACATTCGATACAGTAAACCATAGTTCTGAAACAGGTGGTTCAGTAATTGTAAAAATCATACCAATTAATCGGGTAATGTCTCTATCCAAAGATGAAGGCGGAGTTCATTCTACTGGAATCGTTGATGGAAGAAGTGTATATGAACGATTATTTGAAATGAGTGACCCCACTGATTCTTTTGACATTGTAGATGGAAAAGAAGGTTATTACGATAGGTGGGCAGGCCAGGGAAATCCCGCTTACGAAGATGCTGCTCAATACCTAATTAGTGAAATGACAGGGTTCGGTTTAGAAGTAATTGGCCATAGGTATGAATTTACAGACATTACAGGCTCTCAGAATCCTGAAGCGTACAATATTTGTGCATACAAATGGGGAACAGAAGTTGAAAATGAATGGTTGGTTTTTGGAGCACATTTTGATGTTGCACCACCAGTCAACGGAGTGCTATTAGATCCTCATATAATTGGTGAAAGAACATACGGGACTAGAGTAGGAGCATACGACAATACAGCAGGTACTTCAATGGTTATGGAAACTGCAAGGGCACTAGCTGATTTTGAGAGTAGAAGAACCATGGTTTTCTGTCTTTGGTCAGGAGAAGAAGGTGGTAAAAGAGGATCGGATTATTGGACCGAATACTATGTTGGCGAAGACAATCCTGATGTTACCATTACTAACTACATCAATTTAGATATGGCTGGAGTTAATTGGCCTGGTGGTGGTGGGGCTCCTCATGGTGACCCAGATCCAGCTATTGATGAGGATGGGTATCCAAAAGATGCCGAAGTATGGCCAATGAGAGTCTATATTGGCCCTGGGCCTAATCACGATAAATTAGATCAACCTGGAATGGTTGGACTTTCAAACTGGATAGGTTCGGATGCTCTAGGATTGGAAGAACAGATGGGTACGCTTGTAGGAACCAACTATTCTGCAGATACATGGAAGACCAGTGTTTGGTTGGATATGGATAGACCTGAAATTATTGTTTATGAAGATACCACTGCTAGAAGTGACCATGCTAGCTTTCAAGATAATTTAGATGTTGTAACTATTGGTTTCGGAGGACTGGTTGATGGTTATTGGTGTTACCACCAAGTCTGTGATACCTTGGATGAGATGGAAGCATGGATGGATACCACAGGTAAAGACTATGGCGAAGAAAATACAGGTGTGGCTAATGTAGTTAACAGCCTAGATATGATTACTTGGTGGGCTCTAATGACCTTCTTCCATTGTGATGAAAAGCCAATTACGAACGCTTTAATCTAAATGTTCTAAGGGGGGTAAACTATGTCTTCTGGAAAATATGGTAAAAGTAGCGCGAAAGACTTGTCTGACTGGGGTCGGCCTATTGCTCGTTTTTTTGCGAATCTTCTAAAAGATACCAAAATTAGTGTATTGATGGTAACGAACTTCCATCTATTATTATCAATTTTCTGTGCTTGGTTGATCTTACAAGAATATATCATCGAAGGTTGTTTTCTACTTGTAGTAAAGGGTGTTGTAGATGCGATAGATGGTGAATTAGCAAGGATCAGGGAAAGGCCATCACATGTAGGAAGATATTGGGACACAATCGCAGATACACTTGGATTGATTCTAGTGACATATGCATTTGGTCAACATCTTGGATGGGATGGTGTATACATTTCAGTGATTGTGGTTGCCGTGTTGTTTCAGTACTCTCTATTCAATCATTTCTCTGTTAGAGCGAGGGGGCTCGGCTTGGGTGATGATACGAGTCGTGTTGACGAAAAAATCTGTCCTACAGCAAAGCCTTGGGAAAAACAGATTCATGTTAATTTACTGCATAAAATTTACCTTATTGGTTTTTCTTGGCAAGACCAAATAATAGATATGATAACTGGTAAAGGAAGTAAAAATTTATCTTTTGAATTAACAACATCTTCAATGTTAGGTTACGGCTTCCAATCAATTATTATTCTAATTTTAGGGCTGTCAATGAAGATAGATTTATTGGATGATTTGATATTATATGTGAACGGTACAATAATGATTTTAGTCATATTAAAGAGTCGATTTTGACTAATGACGGCTCAAACTTAAAGAGTTAAAGTAGAAATCATTGTTTGTACCGTAACAACTCTTCTGCTGCTTTTGTTGTGAGTTTTCTATTCATCTGTTACGGTACACAATAGTATTCTGGGCATATTCACTAAACCGCTTAAAAATATTATTTTGGAAAAAAAATTAGTAAAATTTTATAATATAAAAAATTAAGCAAGGGGTATGTCAGATGACAGTGAAAAAAGTTTAACGCCGTACATGTTGGTTGGTGGACCATTACTTCTACTAGGAGCATTCTTCAATTGGCCTGCTTCCGATTATATAGGAGAAAGAGGGGTACAATCGCTTGTTGACGAAGCAGACACCTTGATGCCTTTGATGATCATGGCCTCACTTGGAACAATAATTATGTTCGGAGGATTATATCTTCTAAACTCTGAAATGATAGGAAATGC
>NYXJ01000010.1 GCA_002685315.1 Methanobacteriota archaeon | reverse complement strand
CAAATATAATCATCGTCGTACTACTACTGGCGCCCCCGCGCCAAAATCATGCTGTCAAGCGATGATTTTGGTCGTGGGATGGTGGAGAGTGTTTCACGTGAAACAGCGTTTAAGCTCTAGGACAAACTTCATTTTGTCCCTCAGCACGCGGCACCATGAATATGCCCTATACAATTCGCTGTGTACGTTAATCAAGTCTTCTACCTCCTGACGAGAAAGCTCTACCACAAAAACCTCGCGCGTTTGTTCCTGTTTATAGTAATGTGGCACCATACGCTCTACAGTTACCATTTCGGTTTTGTTGATTTTTCTGATAAATTCCATAATTTTTTCCTTTAGATTTGCGTTAGTAGATAGTAGAAAGCGCCGCCCCAAATTAGCGTATCCGTTAGGACAGAATAAACTAGGTAAGCGGTGACGAAAAATTTCGCCACCTTTTTCTGTGTTTTCTTTTTCATTGCCCAAGCCCCAACAATTGCTTTCTGGTTACATCGCGCAAAATGTAAGTCAGAATTGCCGCTTCATAATCCCGCGCATCTTCTAGCGCAGTGTGTGGTTCATCGGCTAACGATACGCCTAAGATGAATTTTGCCATTGTGTCGGCAGTCATGCTAGGATTGCTCAGTTTAGGCGTAAGCAAATTGTTATCATAGCAAAAGTCATGATAAGCCGCTTGGCTGCCGATAACTTTTTTGGCTGCTTTCATTAGACAAAAACGCTCAGAGAAAATTCCAAGGTTAATCCGAGTATTGCGGCATTTGCCAAGGTCAAAGCTCAAATTGTAAGCTGTCAAAACCGGAGCATAACGGGCATTAACGCCAGCAAGCCATTGGTTTATCAGGGCTGGCGATGATATAGAACGCTCGCCAGATTCCAGCATTGCGTCATAATCCTTAGCTCGACGTTGTGCAGATTGCTCCGACCAAAAAGCCGAATCGGGAGCGGATGGGTCAGCGAACAAATCGAATTTGCCGAAATGTCCGAGAACCATAGCTCCGAATTGCTCCACGATTTTGCCTTTGCGAGTGACGACGACCGCGCCGAAGTCCGCAACCGATTGCTTTTTAGTGGTTTCGGTGTCCACGATTATGTAATAGTGCTTAGTCATTTTATGCTACCTTTAGTTGAGAAGAGTTATATTGTACCGGATCAATGACGCGAACGCCAGCATTACCGAGTACCGTTTGAACCTCTTTCGAGTCATCAAACATTATTGATTCAGCCGCAAATTGCTGCCATTGGATGCCGCGTGACATAGCTAAGGCTTGCAGTTTGTCGAGTTTAAGAATGCCGCAACCGCGCTCATCGCCACCCATGCGGGAAAGCATAGTATTGCCGAGCATTTTGTGAGCGCGAAGAAAAGCGAAATCAGCCGCGCCCATAACCCGCGAAGTGCAAATTATAACGTCGAGGCGGTCACGAATCGCGCCCTGCATTTTGCTGGCTAGTGGTAACAGTTTATCTCTGGCTACCATGCCGACAGTGCAGTTTGCACGCCAGAAATCTAGGTCAATGGAACCGTCGGCCAGCAAACGCTGGCGGTGGCTAGTGTTAATGACGGTATCGTCGAGGTCAAATATAAAGTGCATAAGAATATCCAATAATGCCAGTGGCGTTGAGTAAGATCAAATTATAGCATCGAATCTTGATAGCTTGCAAGGTTAATAGTGCCAAGCCAAGAATCGCTAACAATTTGCCTTCGTTCGTGTCGATGATGAAAGGAGCAGCGGACAATGCCGCCGCTCCAACCCATCCGATGATCGAGAGCAACATCTACCCGATGTGCTCAAGAATGGTGACCAATTCCGCTTTGGTCAGATCGCCCTCGCGGTCGCCCAACGATAAGCCTTCGCGGATACCGCGCAGAATATCGTTCTTGGTTACAGAGTCGCGCTTGGCAGCAGTGCGAACCTGCGCGACATATTCGACCTCTAGGCTTTTGGCCTTGGAGATAACCGAGCGATGCGACAAGCCAAAGTCAGCAGCCAAAGCCTTGGCTTTGTCTAGGTTAAGTGGAGCTGCGGCTTCGATAGCGGCAACCATTGCGGGAGTGTAGTTAGACATATTTAGTCATCCTTGGTTAGTGAGCGTATATTATAACGCGTTTAGAGAAATTGTGAAATACCGATTTGGAATAAGCTTATTCGATTAAGTTATAAGCCGCGCCTATGTTTCAGCGTACAGCCGCACAACCATGAAGGCAAGAGTAACTAACAGAAAGCTTAAGCCGAGGCANGCATANCCAAGAGTCAGGGCCAGCCAATCGCCGCCGCTAGTAACAAACAGCCAGCCCGTGACAACCATGAAGCTGACAATTGTTGTTAGTATCATAGAAGAAAAGATAACGCCGAGATAGTAAAGCATAGTAGCCCCCAATTGATTAAGCCTATAGCTTGCACCTATCGCACGCGCTTGTCAATTGATTCTTCCTATCAATANGGGGCGGTTAATAGACGTAGCCTATCGCCGCGCGGCGGGGCTCCCCCTCACGTACGACTTTGGGTAAAAAGTAAAACGAGAAACGGTGTATAAGTTAAAATCATACCAACCAAAAAAAGTTCTTGACAATTATTCTTAACACTATTATAATTGGGGCTATTCACAAAAATTATCAGGAGAAACCAATGGAAATCACTACACCTACCAGCCTTGCTACATATGATGGTCGAACCGCTGTTGAGAGCGATAGAGAATGGTTAGAAGAAGTCCTGGCGGATAACACGATACATACCCCCGACGATGCTATTTTTGAGGCACCTAACGGAACCGAGGATTACTTCAAAAATAGTAGAATTATATCCACTAAAGATGGCACCAGAGTTTTATGGGTTCTTGTAGCCTTCTCAAAAGGGTCAGCTGCATTAGCCCCTTTAGGAGTAGCTGTGCATCCTGACCACAGAGGACAAGGACACTACTCTAACTATATTCGAGAAGTTTTTCAATATTCGCAAACTAATAACCTGTTAGATGAATACAACACCGTACACGACCAAGCACTTCCTGTTGCAGGAAACACAGGCATACCAGGGCTGCCCGCAACCAGAACAGACCGGGGATACGTAATCCGGGAAGGAAAAGTACAGGACATATATGACTCAATATAGCCAAGCTATTGTAACTGCGATAGGAGGAAACACGTATACTCGTAACCTATCTGCAGGAGATACTGTAGTGGTTACAGGTACAACGACAGAAAGTAATAATACTCGAGTCGCAAGTGTTAGTATCGCAAGCGGTAGTGTAACTATATCTACTAGTACTCTAGCGCTGAATGGTAGTGCAACCGTTACTGTAGGCACCTCAGCAAATGGGAGCTATAGTATAGGATTTAGTTATACGGACAACAAGAACAAATTTTACACCGCTACTCTACAAGGTACAGTATCCGGCTATGTAGTAGACACAACTCCAGCTCAATTTACTTTTGCAGATATTGCAAATGCTGCCCCGAACTCTACTCATCACAGAGGAGTACTAATATCGGGAGGTGGAATGAATACTCCCACAACAGCAACAGGGGGTGGAGGACTNTTCTTAGTAAAAAGCGGTAGTGCTAACCCGAGTATAACCTCTTCGGCCTACACAACAGCAAATAAAACAGTGAGCCCTGGTCAGTACATATGGGCTAAAATAACCGCTTCTGCGAATAATGGAACGTCAGTAAGTACAACTATTAATGTTAGTGGAGTTACCGATACTTTTACTGTTGCTACTCCTGGAGGAACTTCGGGTGGCGCATCTTCAGCAGTGCAACCAGGTACACCAGGAAACAACTCTCATGGTATAGTAGTCTATGGGCCAAATGCGAGTACAGAAGTATTCAGCTCTAACCTACGAGCGTCTAACTTAGCCGTATTTTCTACATTTAGTATAGCAGCTGGTGCTTCAGCAACTTTCTTTTGTGCAGCTGCGAATAATACATCAAAAGTGTTGGTAATAGCAACAGCGGCTTATCAAGGGTACCAACAGAATATAAGTATTACAAAAGCAACAGACAGATATGTTCTTACTAACACTCTTTCTTCGGGAACGATTAGTGGCTTTACATATGCGATAAGGACTTCATAATGGCTTATGGAATGGAAGTTACAGGAGCAGATGGTAGTGGTACTTTTTTAATTACCGATACCTCCGCTAACCTAGTGCATCAAGGAGTAGCTGCTGCAGGAACTGGCACTTATGCAACTATATCTGGAGCAGTAAATAAGCCTCAAATATTTGTAAACGCTAAAAACGTGAGCGGGCAGAATGAGGGTATTTTTGCAGTATGGAACGCTGCTACACGAACTGTATCATTCTACGCACTCACGGTAACATTTGTAAGTAGTACACAAGTGACTTGTACTTGGACAGCTAAAGCAGTAAATTATTTTATAGTAAGAAATGCTGGAGAGAACCCTAACTTAAGCCACAATTATGGAATACAGCTATTAACGTCCTCAGGTGTCATAGCATTAGACTCCCGAAGTTTTGGAACAAACAGCACTCACTATATTAGTGAGGTATCTGCGGGAAACTTAAATCATAATAGCTATGGTGACCAAATAACCTCAGATCAAGATGCGTACATAGAGATGGGCTGGTCAAGTGCTACTCAAGGCACAAACTCTTTTGCAGTTTTTAGATGCGCAAAATTTAATTCAACAAACATAGTAGCACAGTCAAGAGTATTAATTAGTATAACTGTATTTGGCAGTGCTGGCTTTGTCTCAAATCCTTGGGGTCTTCCCACAATGTTAATAGGTAAATTAAGGTAAATAATTATGGACGTAAGATATGTGTGCTTCATTACAGAAAGCACAGGAAAGATAGAAAGGATAGTATTTCCTCAAAATGAGTTTCCAGATGAAGGAGTTACAGATGGCGTGCGGGTGGTGTACTTAACAGACACTAATATGGGTACTACAGACTTAGCTGAGTTTATGGATAGATACTGGTTCAATACTACTACATTACAATTTGTAGACATTGGGCCACCACCAAACAACTATGCTACCTATAATATGTCCACATCTTCGTGGTCATGGGATGCAGCTCCTGTACTAGCAGATATTCGTTCGTATAGAGCGCAGCTTNTATTTTCTACTGATTGGACACAAGTTTCTGATAATACNCTAACAGATGCTCAAAGAGAAGAAGCTCGTACGTATAGAACTGCTTTAAGGAATATCACTAGCAGTTTGAGTAATCCTGAGAATGTGGAAGATGTAACGTGGCCGACACCACCTAGCTTTTTATAATACCTTGTCAAAAATACTTCTTGACAATCCACCCCTTACCTACTATAATTCTAACCATGGCTAAAGAATTAACTACAATTTCCCCAGAGGGACTCGAAGTTGCGAACTCTTATTTACAGTTCGGAAACATTAACGGGGTCACCCAATACTTAGGTGTACCTGAAAATAAAGTAGTAGAGTTGTTAAATAAGCGAGAGGTCAAGAAATACATTGACACTGTTTATCTAGACATGGGGTATCGTAACAAGAATAATATTGCCAGCGTTCTTGATGAAATGATTGAAAACAAACTAGAAGAAGCTAAGGAAACTGGCGTGTACTCTAGCAAAGATTTGGCTGATCTGTTACAAATGGCTCACAAAATGAGAATGGACGAGATTAAAGCACAAGCAGAACTCGAAAAGATTCAGAGCACTAGCGTAAGAAGTCAGACTAATGTCCAGATTAATGAAGGTGTACCTTTCGGCCAGGGCAACTACGGTAAGCTCATGGAAAAGCTATTAAAAGATGTTAACTGAAGATGAAGTACTTAAAGTGAAAATGGAATTACGAGAACATGAGATCCAATGCGAGGAAAGATGGAAAACTACCTTTACTCGATTTGATCGTATTGAAGAGCAACTCGTAAGAATGGAACAGAGACAAATGGCTGGACTAGGAACTCTTGTAGTATTTCTAGCTGGTATAGTTGTGGCTGTAGCTACTCAAACTTAATCATGGCTACTAAAATAAATGAAGCTACAGAATTAGCGATACCTTTAAAGAATCTTATAGGATTAGTAACATTTACTGCCGTGTCCGTTTGGGCTTATTCAGGTATTACAGAAAGAATATCCTTCCTAGAGCATAACATGGCGGCTGCAGTCACCGAAATAGAGGAAAACGATAACTGGATAGACGAGTTTGCACCACCACCCGAGGTACAGGACAATATTAAAAGAGTTAGAGAGCTTGAACTCAGAGTACGAGTTCTCGAAACTAAGTTAGATGGAGTTCATAATGGCAGTTCGTAAAAGAAAGAAGGCAGCAAAGAAAAAGCCGGTGCCTACTAACAAAAAACTTTACGCACGAGTGAAGGCACAAGCTAAACGAAAGTTTGCTGTGTACCCTTCTGCTTATGCAAATGGATGGCTTGTAAAAACTTATAAAGCCAAAGGCGGAAAATACCGCATGGGGAGCAAATGATGCCAGCAGGAAAAGGAACATACGGAAAGAAAAGAGGACGTCCAGCCAAGAAAGGTAAGAAGTCACCTAGCAAAAAGAAAGGCTTAACAGCCGCTCAGAAGAAGTTACCACCAGCACTTCGTAAAGCTATAATGAAAAAGAAGAAGAAGTGAGGCCATAGGAGATAGACCGTGAGTTTAAAGAAGTGGTTTAAAGAAGAGTGGGTAGATATATCCAGACCCAAAAAGGGTGGCGGCTATGAGAAATGTGGACGAAGTAAAGCAGGAAAGAAAACATATCCAAAGTGCCTTCCTAAAGCCAAAGCTGCTGGTCTTACTGAAAAGCAACGAAAATCAGCTGTTCGTAGGAAACGAGCAGCTGGTAATCCAGGAGGAAAGCCAACTAACGTTAGCACCTTTGTAAAGAGAAAGAAACGTGGCGGTAAAAAGAAAAAGTAAGAAAAAGGATTCAAGACTTAAGAAAGCTGGGGTATCTGGCTACAACAAACCAAAGAGAACCCCAGGACACGCTAAAAAGTCACACATCGTTGTGGCTAAAGTAGGCGCTAAAGTAAAGACTATCAGATTCGGTCAAAAAGGAGCTAAAACAGCAGGAAAGCCTAAAGCAGGCGAGTCAGCTGCAATGAAAGCAAAGAGAAAGAGTTTTAAAGCACGCCACGCAAAGAATATTGCTAAAGGCAAGATGTCAGCTGCATACTGGGCAGACAAAGTTAAATGGTGATGCTAAATGTTAATGGAACTTGGAGCGATAGTGTCGGCAGTCAGTACTGCTACTTCGATGATCAACAAAGTTGCTTCTACAACTAATGACATATCGTCGATAAGCGGGTTCCTTACCAGCCTAGGCAGTGCACAAGTAGATCTACAGACTTTATCTAACTCAGGTAAGTTAACTGAAAAAGATGCTATTCAAGCTGCCTTAACTAAGAAACAAATTGATGAAACTATGAAAGAGATTAAAGATCTCTTTACTATTAGCGGCAACGGAGCTTTGTACGCTGACGCTATGCAAGAGCTAGCAAATGCTAGAAAACGAAGGCTGGATGAAGTAAGGCGTAAGCAAAAAGAACGAAAAGAATTAATGAGCATGATTAAGTTGGGTGCCATAGCAATAGGTGTAGCTATCTTTTTAGTTCCTTTACTTTTGACTTTCATCATCAGTATAATTAAGGGGTAATACATGAGAGTAGATATTCAAGAATTCGAACTTAGACAACAAGCTGAAAAGATAGAACAACAGCGTAAGGACATAATGAATCTTATGCGTAGTGAAGGATGTGAGTGTCCTTGCGAGCCTCCTTGTGAGTGTGAGGACTGTGATTGTGGATGAGCAGAAAGTAGTTTCTCTAAAAGAGAAGTTTATTTACGTTAGAGACGGAGATCGATATGGCAAGCGAGATGCTTGGTATATTATGAAGCCCGAAGGCGAAGGAGAGCTAGAGCGGTATAGAGGCGACTGTGAAGATTTTGCACTAACTACTCTATATCAGCATTGCGACGAAAGCTTACTTAAGTTTTGGTGGATGCTCATAAGCTATAAAGCACAGATTACATATTGCTATGTCAAGACTCCTGAGCGGGGTCACGCAGTTTTAAGAATTGAAGACGATTGGACAGATAACATATTTGGTAAGGTAGTTACTCAAGCGGATATGATTGATTACGGATACGTCTTTCAAACAAAGTATTTTAACCCCCTTACAGTAGCTATTAAACTACTTAAAGGTAAATGGTGGAAGAGCCAGAATGATAGAAGTAAGTAGACAAGATATAATCCCAGATTATCTTCTTGACTTTCCAGCAGCAGATAAGTTTCTCAAGCTCCCAGTAGAGCCCTATATGGATTTACTGGGTATTGAGGCGCTCCCCTCCCAAGTAGCTATTATAAATGCAATTAACTCTCCTAAGTACAGATTCGTTTGTGCTGCTGTTTCACGACGTCAAGGAAAAACTTATATAGCGAATATTATTGGGCAACTAGTATCTCTTGTTCCTGGTTCCAATATTCTTATTATGTCCCCCAACTATGCCCTATCTCAAATTTCTTTTGATCTACAGCGAACGTTAATCAAACACTTCGATCTAGAAGTTACGAAAGACAACGCAAAAGATAAAGTTATCGAAATATCTAACGGCTCTACCATCCGCATGGGATCAGTAAACCAAGTTGACTCTTGTGTTGGTAGATCCTACGATTTAATTATTTTTGATGAAGCGGCCCTCGCCGACGGTAAAGATGCTTTCAATGTAGCACTACGTCCTACTCTAGATAAAGATAATTCTAAAGCAATCTTTATCTCCACACCCCGGGGTCGCAACAACTGGTTCGCAGAGTTCTTTGATAGAGGCTTCGATGAACAATTTTCTGAGTGGGTATCTATTAAAGCTACTTACAGATCTAATCCCCGTATGTCAGAGAACGATATTCTAGAAGCTAGAAAGAGTATGTCTGAAGCAGAGTTTCGGCAAGAGTATGAAGCTGACTTCAATACATTTGAAGGTCAAGTATGGAGCTTTGACTTTGAGAAGTGCACAGGTGACTTTCAGCAGATGGAGACTAAACGTCTCGATATATTTGCAGGGCTAGACGTAGGCTACAGAGACCCTACAGCATTTTGTGTACTTGGGTATGATTGGGATGAAGAGACATTCTACTTACTGGACGAATACTTAGATGCCGAAAAGACAACAGAACAACACGCAGGGGAGATACAAAGACTTATTGATAAGTGGGATATAGACTATATATTTATTGACTCCGCAGCTCAACAAACTCGATTTGACTTTGCGCAAAATTATGACATTAGTACTATCAACGCTAAGAAATCAATTTTAGATGGTATTGCAAGAGTAGAAGGAATAGTCGACAATGATCGTTTGTTTATAGATCAGACTTGCACAGAAACTCTGGCCGCCCTAGACCAATATCAGTGGGACCCCAACCCTAACCTACTTAAAGAAAAACCAAAACATAATAGAGCCTCGCACATGGCGGATGCTCTTAGGTACGCTCTCTACTCGTTTGAAACATCAAACAGTGGTTTTTAATGATACCATGCAAAAATAATATTTGACATGGTACCTCAAACTCGATATAATTCTGGTATTAGAAAATGGATTTAAAAAGAGACATAGTAAAATACATAAGAGACAAAGCAAAGAATAAGTATAAAAAAGGCACTGAATGCCGAATATGTGGAGAGAAAGTTAAATTAGACTTNCACCACTTTTATACANTAGCNCCNCTNATACANGACTACGTTGCAAAGAACAAACTAGACCCCAAGAATGTACTCTCTTTCAGAGAAGACTTCATAGCAGAGCATCAAGCAGAGTTGTACGAACATACAGTAACTTTGTGCAATGCTCATCATTTACAGTTACATTCCATTTATGGGAGAAACCCTAGCTTAGGCACTGCTGGTAAGCAGAAGAACTGGGTAGAGATTCAAAGAGAAAAGCATGGCATGGTATAGTAACATTTTTGGTGGTAATAAGGCTCAAGAAGCCGACATGGAAAAATTGAATCCTATACAACAGTACTTCGGTAACGATAAAGAAGGATCTAGAGAATATACTCAGAACTACGAGCAGTTCTATGAAACGCTAGAGATTGTTAATCGTGGCGTCAATATGATTGTAGACGATGTAGCAGAGATTCCAGTAGTTGTTCATCCTAATCAAACAAATGGTGTTCAAAAAGGTATACGACGATCTACAGTAAATAAGCTACTTAATAAAGAGCCTAACTTATTTCAAGATGTCAGTTCCTTTAAAAGAAACCTAATCACTGACTACTTACTAGACGGAAACATTTTTATATACTACGATGGTGCTCACCTATACCATCTTCCTGCAGATAGCGTAACTATTCATGCAGACCCTAAAACATTCATAGAGAAGTACACCTATAACGATGTAGACTATGGTCCCGACGAAATTATACACGTTAAAGAAAACTCTTTCTACTCTATCTTTAGAGGAACCTCAAGACTGAAGCCTGCTGTACGAACTATGGCACTTACAGCTTCAATGAGAAAGTTTCAAGATAATTTCTTTAAGAATGGAGCAGTGCCGGGACTAGTACTAAAAAGTCCAAACACGCTAAGTGAAAAGATTAAAGAACGAATGATTCAATCATGGAGTATTCGTTATCGTCCAGACGCAGGTGGGAGACGCCCACTTATTCTTGACGGCGGTATAGAGATTGACAGTATTTCTAATGTAAACTTCAAAGAGTTAGACTTTCAATCTTCTATTACAGAAAATGAAACAATTATATTAAAAGCATTGGGAATCCCACCTATTTTATTAGACTCAGGAAACAATGCAAACATTCGTCCCAATATGAGAATGTACTACCTTGAGACAATCTTACCTATAGTAAGGAAGATTAATTATGCTTATAGTAGATTCTTTGGGTACGAAATAAAAGAAGAAGTCATAGATATTCCAGCTCTACAACCAGAGCTGAGAGATCAGTCACAGTACTATAGTTCTTTAGTAAATGGTGGTATCATTACTATCAATGAAGCAAGAACTCGTCTAGGCTTTGAATCCTTAGAAGGACAAGATGATGTTAGAGTTCCTGCAAACATAGCAGGAAGTGCAGCCAACCCAGATGAGGGTGGCAGACCAACTGAAGGTGATGAAGATGGCAGTGACTAGAAACAGAAAGCATAGATTAGTACATGAGTTAGGAATGTACTTTGCTGAGAAAGGATATGTTGTTTCTTTAAATGAGTATAAGAGAGCCCTTGATAGACCGGCTTTCCTATCTCCTAAAGAAATAGTAAAAGTGATGGGAACGTATACCGGGGCAGTAGACTGGATTGAAAAATACGAACCGGAACTATGGGAACTTATTCACAAAAAAGAGGATAAAGATCCTCTAACGGAATTAGCCCAAGCAAAAACGGGGAAAAAGAATGGATAAAATTTTTAACCTAACCTCAACTTTCAAAACCCATGCGGTAGATGACGGATCAGTAATGATTCGCGGTATGGCAAGTACAGCAGATTTCGATCGTGCTGGCGACTCTATCTCAGCTCAGGCTTGGGAAAAGGGTGGTTTAAAGAATTTCGAAAAGAACCCTATTATTCTTTTCAATCATGATTACGATCGTCCTATCGGTCGTGCTACAGGCCTTAAAGTAACAGAGAATGGCCTGGAGTTAGAAGCAAAGATTAGCAAGTCCGCACCTGCTAATGTTTGTGAGTTAGTAAAAGAAGGTATCCTTGGAGCATTTTCTGTTGGTTTCCGAGTCAAGGATGCTGATTTCATAAAGGAAACCGACGGACTAATGATTAAGGACGCAGAATTGTTTGAGGTATCGGTTGTTTCCGTTCCTTGTAACCAAGAAGCTACTTTTTCGCTCGCGAAATCTTTTGACTCTATGGACGAGTATGAAGAATTCAAAAAAACTTTCACAAATCGTGTAGATCTAGCCGGTCAGACTCTGGCTAAAGACGAAGTTAATACTTCTAGCGTAGCTAGTGATACACCGGACGGAAC
>NYXJ01000009.1 GCA_002685315.1 Methanobacteriota archaeon | reverse complement strand
AATTTTAGAAATTTAGTAATCAAACCTATGTGGATTACTTTGAAGACAGCACTTAGGACAGTACCATATATCGGTAAAGCAAAATTTTTGAAAAATAATTATCATGGACAGAAAGCGAATCTGACTGATGAATTTACTTTAGAAAGAATCGGAGAAGATCACCCTTCTTCTGGTCAAATATATGCTGCTGACAGAGAATCATCACCGGCTCTTCCTTTCCTAGAAAGGCCGGTTACTATCATGTATCCATATGAAAGACTCGAGGATATGGAGCCTTGGCTTTTCGTTCCAGGAAACTACAATGGAAGGATAGGAATTGTTTGGGAAACTTGTACAGCATGTAAGGCATGTGTGAAAGCTTGCCCAAATGATTGTCTTCATATGACCTCAGAAACTAGAGTCAATGTTCTTGATACAACTGATGAAGGAGATGAATGGCATGGACTAGGAAGTGAAATAGAATCTGGCGGTTTAGCTGCTAGAAGAAAAGAAACTTTTGAAGAAATCGAGAATTTCGATTTAATTCATGAACATACTGCTCCCCCACAACAATATGATTTTGCAGAGGTGATTGATATTAGCGGAGATAAAGCAACAGTTCGTTGGCAAGATGGTTCTGGCATTGAGTCAGTAGAAATGTCCTCTCTAAAGCCAGCGGAAGTAGATATTGTTTCAGGTCGAATTGATATTGGAAGATGTATGTTCTGCGGTTTATGTGCAGAAGCGTGCCCTTTCGAGTCATTCTTTATGTCAAATGAATATGATGGTATGACGGGATACTCCAGGGAAGACCTTTGGTTTGATGCTGATCGTACTAGATTACTTCCAGTAGTACATCAGGAAAGGGTAGATATGGAATTAGCTAAGAGGGCTCAGAAAGAGCAAACTAAGCGTGAAAAGAAAGCTGCTAAAGCGGCTGCAGCCGCTAAATCGGAGGCATGATTTTTTATGGCGGTAGATTTCGAAGCAATTGTTTTCGTTCTTCTTTCTTCTGCTGCAATAATTGGTGCTCTTGGTTGTGTTTATGCCAGAAGAGTTGCTCATTCACTTCTATCACTAATGCTTACATTCCTAGCAGTTGCTGGAGTAATGGTAATGGCATCAGCAGAAATGCTAGCAGCAATACAAATTTTAGTTTATCTTGGTTCAGTAATGCTTGTTGTACAATTCGGCGTAATGCTTACACGTCGTCAAATTCAAGAGGGTGATATTCAGTGAAAGCACTTTCAGCATTAACAAAACTAGGTCTATTTGCATTCATTTTAGTAATGTTAAATGAAGTAATGTCGCATTCAATGTGGGGGATATCATCATCTACTCCACCCTCAACAGTTGATTTCGCACTTTCACTCTATGGAGATGAGTGGGCAGTTGCAACCGTAATTCTTGGTGCTTTGTTAGCCATGGCTATGGTAGGAGCATCTTATCTTGTCCGTGATGAAAGACTAATTAATCTGATTTGGGATATGGGAGGAGATGAGTCATGATAGATCCAAGCTGGATTTCTGGACTTGGAGTCATTCTCTTTGGAATAGGACTTCTCGGTGCTTTCACAAGAAAAAATGCGATCATTGTTTTGATGTGTATTGAAGTAATGTTGAATGCTGCAAATCTTAACTTTGTAGCAGGAGCATCGCATTATGGCGATGTTGACGGTTGGGTTTTTACTGCAATAGCAATAGCAATTGCAGCAGCAGAAGTTGCAATTGGTTTAGCGATTTTACTTTCCTTATACAGTACGCAAGAGACTATATCTCTTGATGAAGCTAATATTCTGAGGAACTAAGGTGATTTTGATGGGTGAAACAAAAAACGAGTATCGTCTTCTTCTACCGTTATTGCCATTCTTAGCAATAGTTCCTTACTTGGCTCTTGAAGGTGATAATACTTCTACAGATTTTGCTTGGATGATAGTCGTAGCTCCTTTCATTGCTTTTCCGATTATTCTCATCACTGGGCAAGTCTACAATAAAAATGAAACATGGAAAAATACCTTTAAGGAAGGAGGAATATTAGGATTAGCTGCACTTCTAGTATCTTTATCTACTACAATATGGATTGTCTATGATTATCTGTTAGGTAGTGCAAATATAAAAAATAATGATGTTACAAGTTGGTTAGAATGGATATCTTTTGATATTCTACAATCAGATTATACAATAGCACAGAATAGAGTATTTGGCGTAGGTGTCTGGGTTGATTCTTTGACATTGATGCTTCTATTTGTAGCAACATTCTTGTGCTTCTTGATTTGTTGGTTTGCTATCGGCTATATGACCACAGATCCAATAAATGAGGATAGTAACCATCGTTTCTTCGCTGAGTTTGTTCTGTTCAGTCTCGGAATGTTTGGTATGGTACTTGCTGACAACTTCCTTTGGCTGTTTATCTTCTGGGAAGTTATGGGATTGTGTTCATATCTATTGATAGGATTCTATTACTGGAAAGAAAGTGCGGCTTATGCAGCTAAGAAGGCATTTCTGACTACAAGAGTTGGTGACGTTTTCTTAATGGTTGGATTATTTATGCTATACGATATCTATGGCTCTCTAGATTTTGCAGTTGTTTTTGATGATCCTTCAACGGGTATTGGCGGCGCTTTAGTAGATTCTGGAGAATTATTTTGGGCTTTAATGATGCTATTTATTGGAGCAGTTGGTAAAAGTGCTCAATTCCCATTACATGTATGGTTACCCGATGCGATGGAGGGGCCAACTCCTGTATCCGCATTAATTCACGCAGCTACAATGGTAAATGCTGGATTATACTTAGTTGCAAGATTAATGCCATTTGTCGATGTTCATCATCATGGCGTTTCAGGATTAGAAGACTTTGGATTGATAGTAGCTTGGATTGGAGGTATTACGGCATTTATGGCCGCCTCGATTGCTTTTGTTCAGAATGATATCAAGAAAGTTTTAGCATACTCTACAATGTCTCAATTAGCATACATATTTACTGGTTTAGGTTCAGCACTTTATTTCTTAAATATAGATGAATATTATGCTGGATATTTTGTTCTTGGAGCTTCTTTATTCCATCTTTTTAATCACGCTATGGCCAAAGGAATGCTGTTCATGGCTAGCGGTTCTGTAATACATGAAGTTCATCACGCTCATGACCATCTCCATCATGGTTCAGACCATGGAAATCATGATTTTGACCCTCAAGATATGAGAAATATGGGAGGATTAGCCTCTAAATTACCCGTTACTGCTACCGCAATGATGTTTGGCTCTATGTCTATTATTGGAATACCTCTGATTGGAGGATTTTGGTCTAAAGAGGGAATAATTGCCAAAACATGGTCCGCATATTTCCATGGTGAAACTTTGATGCTTGGCCCTGCTATACTAATTCTCGCAACTGCTGGAATGACTGGATTCTACATGTCTAGAATGTGGTTCATGACTTTCGCTGGGGAGCCTAAGAGTGAGGTTGTTGATCATGTACATGAATCAACTCCTTGGATTAAGGAGCCACTAATTATACTTACAGTTATCACTGCTATCGGTGGCTTTGCGCTAGCTGTCTTAGGTGTAGTCGACTTCCTTTCAAATAAATCAGATAATCTTTCTTTACATGGACATGCAGATTCATTGATTGGCCAAATTATCTATGAATTAGAACATGCATTTTTGCCAGATGATATGAAACTCCGTTTTGTAGGGTGGGTCACAATTTTCCTTTCTTTCATTGTCGGCCCTGTAATGGCTTCAAGAGTACACGGAGGTAGGCTCAAAGAAGGTGAGAAAGCTAATTTCCTTGTGGGATGGTTAGTCAATCTTTCAGGTAAGTTTGGAAAACAGGATGTTTCATGGTTAGCAGAATCACAGTTGTCCGAGGCTCTCGATAAAAGACTTTATTTTGATGATTTATATGAAGGTGTATTAGCACGTACAGTTATCCCCTTTGCCGATTTTACTGCTTGGTTTGATAGAAATATAATTGATGGAATTGTTAAACAAATAGAATCAAAATCAGTTCTTGGTTCATTTGAAATACGTAAGTTTACTACTGGAAGTGCTCGTGATTATATCTTAATGGCAACCGTAGGGGCTCTCTGTATATTCGTATTATTAATGGGGGTGAGTTCTTGAGTGATCCTTTGACAATTCTAACATTAACTCCAATTGGAGTAGGTTTGTTATTACTTATTTTACCTCAGCTATTACCAGGTAACCTAGCATCATCAATACGTAAATTTTCTCGTAATGTTAGTTTTGGAGTTTCGATGGCATTGTTTGCATTCGCAACATATCTTTCCTTCACTACTTTTGGTGGTATCGACTGGATCGGTATCAATATGGGTGAATACGAGTTAATGAATAATGAACCAGTTACTCTAATCTCATCAATTGGTGTTTCTTGGATTGTTGGTGTTGATGCACTTTCACTTCCAATGGTTTGGCTAACTGCTCTGTTAATCCCCCTATCTATGTTGGTAGAATGGGACGCTAAAGAAGGCCATATTTTCCATCCATTGATACTTGTTATGGAAGGTGCTTTACTAGGTGTGTTCGTAGTTTTAGATTTATTTGTATTCTATATATTCTGGGAAATGACACTGATACCAATGTTCTTTTTGATATTAGTTTGGGGCGGTGACGATAGAAAATACGCTTCAATGAAGTTCTTCATATACACATTCACTGCTAGCGTAATAATGTTGGTTGGAATCTTAATAATGTATTTCCACACTGGAGATATATCAGGAGTATCTGGAACATTAACAGGTCATCACTTCAGTCTAGTTGAAATGAATACTGAAATGATTCAATCCGAGGGTCTCAGACATTTAGTTTGGATTTTATTATTGATCGGATTTGCGACTAAAATGCCTAGTGTCCCTGTTCATACTTGGCTTCCGGATGCTCACGTTCAGGCTCCGACTGCAGGTTCTATGTTATTGGCGGGTGTAATGCTGAAAATGGGAGCAT
Organism: Methanobacteriota archaeon; assembly: GCA_002685315.1. The sequence continues at coordinate 35,021 of NYXJ01000009.1, read as the reverse complement.
ATGGCTTCTTGAGAGTTGCAGTATCATTATTCCCTGAGTCAACAGTTGTTTTCACCCCGATTCTAATTTTCCTTGGTATGGCGAGTTTAGTCTATGGCGCTTGGGTATGTATGGGTCAAACTAATTTGAAAAGAATGGTTGCCTATTCATCAGTTTCTCACATGGGATTAATATTCTTAGGAATCGCTACGATGCAACCTTTAGGTATCGCTGGAGCATTATTCATGATGTTCGCTCATGGAATTATTAGTCCTCTATTATTCGCAGTTGCGGGTGCCTTCAAACATCATTATCATACTTTAGAAATAGGTTCAATGAGAGGAATTGCACATCATTCACCATATTTAGCCGCCCATATGATGCTAGGTTGGATGGCGAGTTTAGGCCTACCGTTACTGGCGGGATTCGTTGCTGAAGTGGCTATACTAATTGCTTTCTGGATGAGTTTTGGGTGGCTAGTTCTTCTACCAGCATTGACATTAATCATTACCGCAGTATACTATTTGACATCTATGCAGAAAACTATTTTCGAGTCAAATGATAGACACCAAGGTATACTTCCAGAGTCACTACATGGTGAAGAACCCAGAGATATTACTTGGAATGAAAATACTAGTATGTTTATTCTAGGTATTCTTACTGTTGCCTTTGGGATATTCCCATTCATATTCTTCGACATGATGTCAGATTGGTCTACTGAGTTTATTCGAGAAGTATTACTTAACCATCTAATTGATCAGGGGGTGAAACCATGAATCTTCCAATTAATACTTCTGAAGCAGAATTAATAATTCCGGAATTAATCATGTTATTCGGTTTAGTAGCCATAATTCTAATCCCTAATTTAGGTAAAGCTAGTTTCCGTATACCTCTGACAAGAATTCGTGTTCCAGTGTTAATTGGAGGAAGTCGTTTCAAGAGTACGAATAATCCGAAATTACCAAATCAGATTTCATTAATTATTTTTATATCTGCATTATTCTTTGGGCTCACGCAGAAATCCCATGGTCCAATAGGAGAAACATTAGAGGTTACAGAATTCAGTCGTTTATTTTCTTTGATTTTCATTGCTGCTCTACTTCTGGCAACTATTGCAACCACACACAGACTTCCTGCTAGAGTTAATGTTAAACCACCGAATGAAAGTGATAGTGAGAATATTTCTACCAAGAAAATAGATGCTTTAATCGACAACCGTCGTCAAGTTGATTTTCATATTATTCTGATTATGGTCGGTCTTGGCATGAGCCTAATGTCTATGGCCACACATCTTTTCATGCTATTCGTTTGTATTGAATTGGCATCTTTATCTTCGTATATCCTTGTTGCTTTCCACAAGGAAAGTAAGATAGGTGGCGAAGCAGGAATGAAGTATTTTATCGTAGGTTCAGTTGCTTCAGCAGTCGGTATTTATGGGATGTCTCTTCTCTATCTATGGAGTGGTGATCTCTCATTGGATGCTTTAGCTATGAAGTGGTCTGAATCAGAATCAGTCGATTCTCTCGCCGGCATTGCAGTTGGTTTGATGTTGGTTGCATTCGGATTCAAAGTAGGGGCAGCGCCTTTCCATCTTGCGGCTCCTGATGCTTATTCTGGGGCCTCCTCACCTGTTGCAGGTTTACTAGCCACAGCTTCGAAAGCTATGGGATTCGTTGCTTTAATGAGAATCTTGGTATCGGTTACAATGCCTATTGAAGGCGAAGCGTTCTGGTATACTGCGATTGCAGTAATTGCAGTTGTCACTATGACCTGGGGTAACTTAGCTGCTCTAACTAGTAGTAATCCAAAGAGAATGTTGGCTTACTCCAGTGTTTCACATGCAGGATACATGTTAGCAGGTCTTGCGGCTATTGGTAGTGGACTAGGTTCCGAAGAAGCAATTGAACTTGTATTAACAGCTATAGTATTCCATCTTGCTGTATTAGTAATTTTCAAGTTTGGAGCATTCTTAGTGTTAACTCTTCTCGAAACAGAGGGGAGAAGTCATAGATTGGAAGATCTCCATGGACTTGCTCGTAGAGACCCATTAGTTGCTGGTTCTATGTTCTTATTCATGTTGTCATTAGCAGGTGTTCCACCGTTGTCAGGATTTTTGTCGAAGTTTTTGATGATTAATGGAATAGTGAATATCTCTGCTGGCACAGGCGCATCAGATGCAACATCAGTAATCGATTGGTTAACTAGTGTTGAACCGGTATTTTGGTTGGCCTTTGCAATTGTTGTAAATTCCGCTCTATCAATGTTTTATTATCTAAGAATTGGATTAGTTATGTTCTTTGAAGAACCAGAGGATAGTAGAACTTTGAAAGATGCCTTCAGCCTAAGGTTGGCAATTGTAGTTTGTGCAATTCTAACTGTAATTGTTGGAATCGGTCCATTAAGCGACTCTTTATTAGAAATGGTTGCTGAGGCTATAAATTCCTTTGTTTCTAACTGAGTGCCAAGGCTCAACTTCACATAGGTGACGCTAGACGGATAGTCATGGCTCGTAGAGAGGAGAAGGTTGATGCTGAGCTTTTAGCAAGGTTAGAATCTGGTAGCGGTGACAAAATTAGAGTTCCTCTACCAAATCGTAAAGTCAATGAAATGTTCGCCATTGCAGATCAGATTTTGGGTGGTAGAAGAGTAAGGGCTGTCTGTGAAGACGGAGACAGTCGTCTAGCTCGGATACCTGGGAAAATGCGACGTAGACAATGGGTCCGAGAAGGAGATTTGATAGTTGTTCAACCATGGGATTTTCAGGATGAAAAGGCTAATGTAGTGATGAGATATACAAAAACACAGTCATTATATTTATCAAGAAAAGGAGTACTACCTGATATTGTAGATCTATTTGGAATGTCAGAAGATATTTCAGAAGCAACTCACGAAACGGAAGAAATAGAATCTATAGAAGATGAAGTTGTAGTAGAAGAAGAATCAGAATTAGAGATTCAACAACCAGTTGTAAAAGAAAAATCTTCTGTTGATGATGATATCGATTCTTTCTTCGGGTGAAATTATGTCGGATTCAGAGGATTGGGATTTACCCGACCTCGACGCCCTAATGCGCGGCGAGAAAAAGCATCAATGGCTATCTGAACCTAGATTTGAAAAAATGTTCTCTGAAATTGAGGACGGTCTTCAGGGAGTTTTAGGGAAGGGAACTTATGACTGGGTAGATCGAAGAGTTTTCGATGCAGTATTTGATAAATCTACATTAATGTCATTACATAAGTTAATGCAGAAAGGAGAAATTGAAACACTTGACTATCCCATTGCAAGAGGAAAGGAGGCACATGTTTTCCATGGAACTTCTAATCATGGGCCAGTAGCTGTGAAAATATTTCATACAACAAATGCTGTATTCAAAGGTTTAGCAAAATATATCGATGGAGATCCAAGATTTGGAGGTCTTTCACGTAGACATAGAGAATTAGTGAATATCTGGGTTCGAAAAGAATTTAGAAATTTAAAAAGAATGAGAAAGTATGGACTAAGAGTCCCCAAACCTCTGTCTAATTTGAAAAATGTTCTTATTATGGAATATTTAGGTGAAGGTGAAGGCGTCAGTCCACGGTTAAAAGATGTAATTATCGATGAACCATATGAGGTATTCGAAGATTTACTAGAGTTCGTCGCAATTAATTGGCAAACCGCCGAACTTGTACATGCTGATTTTTCAGAATATAATATTTTATGGAAAGATGGAGAACCATGGGTAATTGATGTCGGACAAAGTGTGACTAAGCAACATCCACACTCAGAAGAATTTCTTGTTAGAGATGTGACTAGATTAGTTCAGTGGATAAATCGTCAAGGATATAACGAAGATATTGGTGAAAGTTTACTTCGAGTATTAGAAGATCCAGTTCCCACATTACCTCCTCTCTCCGATGGAAGTTAAAACAGGAAGTTAAAACAGAACGGCTACTCCCCTGAACATATGGAGCATTTAGCACGGATTCCTAAAAATCGTATTGCTGTGCTTATTGGTAAACGTGGCTCCACAAGGAAAATGATTGAGAAAGCATGTAAAGCATCATTGCATATCGAATCAAATTCAGGTGATGTTAGTGTTTTGTGGCCTGAAGAAGGTTCGGATCCAGTGATAAAAATGAAGCTCCCCGATGTTATTTTTGCTATTGGAAGAGGACTAGCTCCAAAAAGAGCAATTCAACTTTTAGAAGACGATGTTTTCTTGAGAATGTATGATATTAGAGAGTGGGTAGGTAGACAACCAAATCAAACTAGAAGAATGAGAAGTAGATTAATTGGTACTAATGGCCGTATTAGAAGTTTAATTGAAGAATTAACGGGTACAGAAATGGCAATTTACGGTTCAACAGTTTTGGTAATTGGTGATCAAGAATCGTTGGCGTTAGCCACACCTGCAATCGAAGGTATTCTCCAAGGTTCTGAGCATGGGACAGTTCTTTTCGGCTTAGAGCAGGATAGAAAGAGACAACGGATTCGCTCTTACAGTCTTGAAACATATGAAGAGAAAGTTGTTGAGGATACTTCAACATTTGAAGCATTAGTTCCTAGTTTAGCTGATGCCCGCCGACGAAGAGAAAGAAAGTTCACAAATTCCCAAGTAGATCCTTTGGACCAAGATGCAATATCAGAAATGATGAAATTAGCAGATGATGAAAAAATAGTTTTTGAAGAAGAATAATTTTCTAATGTCAAATGCGTTATACCTAAGCGAGATGCCTGTCTGCGGTTGTTATGGAAAATCCACTTGAGGAGATGGAAGACTACGAACTTTGGGCTACNTATTTCCTNTATCTTGTAGGTACTCTATTATTCNCAGGGCTNGCTTTAGATCAAATGAATATAGANAATTTTTTGNCAAATTCAATCTATGAATATTATCTAGANCCAATTTCAGGTGAAGCNACNGGAGATTCTGGTTACAATAATGTGAATACAATNACATATGCGATTGTTTTAGGNGCATTCGTTCTATCANTATCTGCATGGTTGCGTAAAATTGGGATAGATGGTGGCGATAATACTATTATNGCNCTTTTCCCTTTTGTATTATGGGCGGCNACNGGAGAAGTAGTAGAAGATGCTGAGATGTTTGATAGCCGTCTNTCGTCACTCTTTGTCAGTCCTGGAGTTCATTTCCAAACCGCTGGATGGGTAGTNATTTCAGGTGCTCTGGGTTATTCAGTAACTAATAATTCTAAAATATCNAAAGAAAATGAATCAGATATCATTAATTCATTAGCAAGTATATTAATTCTTATTCAGTTTATTTTGTACACTCATTCTATTTCAATTGGTCCTCAGAGTGATATTGGACTAGAAATATTATTTATTTTTGGTTTAGTTGCCATATTTTCTCCTCAATATTTGAGCGAATCTCTAGATAATTTCTCAACAATTCAAAGGTCTGTTTATCTCACTGGATTCGGAGGTACGTTGATATTTTTCGGAGCAATATTTTCATATTCGCTTAGTATCGATTCTTCTAATATTGTACTTTGGCCATTAATATTTGTAATCGGTTTACCAATAGTTATTTGTTGGCAGATGTATAATTATGGAAAAGAATCTGCAGAGATTCTAGATAGTTATGGAATGATATCAGGAGTATTACCCGTAGGAATTACTGAGGCAGAATATCTAGCTTCAACAAGTCCTGAAAAGGATTTGATGGAAAAACATCGTAAAACTGCAATATTTGCATCACCAGTCGTATTCCTTGCTGTCGCAGGACAGATTCTTGATGGTATTGCAACAGCTATTGGTTTAGAGTATCTCGGCTATTCCGAGAAACATGTTCTTTCTGATAAAGTCATACAACTTTTTGGAAATGCTTTCGGTTTTACTTTTATTAAAATTGCTTTAGCTGGAATTATACTATACTTTTTCACAATAGCAAATTTTGAGCATAGACAACGACATCTTCGTTTGTTAGTTGGATTAGCAATGATGGTTGTTGGAATGGCGCCTGGATTGAGAGACGTTGGCCGTGCAGTAATTGGTGTTTGATTAGGTCAAATCATGATTACTAACCCATTCAATTGAAAGTTCGAATGCCCTCTGGAGAGTTGAGAGATATGGATAGGCTACCGACTCGTATCGACCGGAATAGTGAAGATTTCAATCGTAGAAGGGATTTTAATATTCAACTTGTTGAGGAATTAAAACAAAAAATCAACCAAGTTAAAGAAGGTGGAGGTAAAAAATACGTCGACCGTCACCGTAGTCGAGGAAAATTACTTGCTAGAGAAAGGATAAACGAAATTTGTGATCCAGGGACTCCTTTTCTTGAATTTTCATCTTTGGCAGCAAATGGGCTTTATGATTCTCGAGCACATTCCGCCGGAATTATAACTGGAATAGGAGTTGTTCATGGAAAAGAGTGTTTATTTGTAGCAAATGATGCAACTGTCAAAGGCGGTTCGTATTATCCCATGACTGTTAAAAAGCATATTAGGGCTCAAGAAATTGCCGATGAAAATAATCTAACTTGCATTTATCTTGTAGATAGTGGTGGTGCCTTTTTACCAATGCAAGATGAAGTTTTTCCAGACAAGGGTCATTTTGGAAGAATATTCAGGAATCAAGCAATTCTTTCTAGTAAAGGAGTTTCTCAAGTTGCAGCCGTATTGGGTAGTTGCACAGCAGGTGGAGCCTATATCCCAGCAATGTCGGANGAATCNATAATCGTCAAAGGNAATGGTACGATATTTTTAGCAGGNCCTCCATTAGTTAAATCTGCAACAGGNGAAGAAGTTACTGCTGAAGATCTNGGTGGCGCAGATTTACACACACGTGAGTCCGGTGTTGCNGATCATTATGCNGAAGATGAACCAGAAGCNCTTCGAATGGTCCGCAATGTTATTGAAAACCTCAATATCNACCCTAAACAAAGATTAGATGTTGAAGTTGTTGAAGAACCCAAACATGATGTGGAGGAATTAATGGGAATAATTCCTGATGATAATNGAACACCGTATGACGTGAGAGAGGTAATATCTAGAATTGTGGATGGCAGTCGTTTTCATGAATTTAAAAAGAGATATGGTAATACATTGGTTTGTGGTTTCGCTAGAATACACGGCTATCCAGTCGGAATAGTCGCAAATAATGGTATTTTATTTTCCGAATCATCTTTGAAGGGTGCTCATTTTGTAGAGTTATGCGGACAACGTGGTATCCCCTTGGTATTCTTACAGAATATTACTGGATTTATGGTCGGTAGAGATGCCGAATCAGGTGGTATTGCCAAGGATGGCGCTAAGTTAGTTACTGCAGTATCTTGCGTACCCGTACCTAAATTTACAGTAATTATTGGAGGTTCCCACGGAGCAGGAAATTATGGTATGTGTGGGAGAGCATATGATCCAAGATTTGTTTTCATGTGGCCTAATTCTCGAATATCTGTAATGGGGGGCCCACAGGCTGCAGACGTTTTAGCTACAGTAAAACAAGATCAGATGTCTAGAGAGAACCTTCCTCAAATGAGTGATTATGAACTAGAAAATCTAAGAAGGCCAATTTTAGAAAAATATGAAACTGAAGGATCNCCTTACTATTCTACAGCNAGATTATGGGATGATGGAATAATAGATCCACGAGATACTCGAGATATTCTAGGATTATGTATTTCAGCTAGTCTAAATGCTCCCATGCCCGATCAAAATTATGGCGTATTCAGGATGTAANGGTGATTAAAATGAAAATGAGTGATATTCCTCCAAAAAATAAACTATGTCAACTTGTAATTGAAGGAAACATTGCTAGAATTAATCTAAACAGAAGTGATGTATTTAATGCCCTTAATACTGAATTAATTAGTGAGTTAATTTCTGTAATTAAGTGGACATCTGATAGAAGTGTTTCAAGAAATTCATCTTTAGAAGATTCAGAGGGTGAAAAATTTCTCAGAGTTATAATTTTTACAGGTTCAGGTAAGCACTTTTGCGCAGGTGCAGATATCAATATGATGAGGGATGCAGGGGCACGTTCTGTTGAAGAGAATCGTGTAGATTCTGAAAGACTAGATAGTTTGTTTCACGGACTCTGGGCCCATCCATGTTTCACTATTGGTTGTATACAAGGTGTAGCATTGGGTGGAGGTGCGGGGCTAGTCTCTTGCTTTGATTATGCGATTGCTGAACCAAGAACAAGAATTGCTCTTTCTGAGGCTAAATTAGGTATATTGCCAGCAGTAATTGGACCTTATGTTTATCGTAAAATAGGTAGCTCTAACTTCCGTAGATTATCGATGATGGCTAGCAAAATTGATTCTGTTGANGCTATGAGAATAGGTTTAATTGATTTTNTTGNAGAATCATCCAGTGATTTTGATGACAGGTCAAATATTATTTCTCAAGANGTTCTTACCACNGGTCCTATGGCTGTCACAGAAGCNAAGAATCTAACTCTAGTTTTTGANAGATGGGATGGAAGTGATNAAGAACTNCGTAATTGGACTCTNGATAAAACCAGTCAAATGCGTGGTTCGGAAGAAGGTCAAGAAGGNCTTTCTTCTTTCTTAGAGCGTCGTAAACCAAATTGGTCATCTGAATAAAATGGTGTTAGAAATGTTTCCTGATTGGATGATTAATGCTCCAACACCCTTTAGCTCAGTTTTGGTTGCTAATCGTGGTGAAATNGCGGTTAGAATACTCAAAGCAGCAAGAGAATCAGGGCTCAAAGGAATTGCTATNTACTCTGATCCTGATAAGNATTCNCTACATGTTGAAGTAGCCGATGAATCTGTTCATTTACCTGGGGGAAATCTCTCTGAAACGTATCTAAATATGGAATTAATAATTTCTGCAGCAAAGGAATCCGGGGCTCAAGCAATACATCCCGGTTATGGATTCTTATCTGAAAGAGCTAATTTTGCTAAATTAGTCAAGGATTCCGGATTAATTTGGATAGGTCCGTCATCAGAAGCAATAGAAACTATGGGAGACAAAATTTCTGCTCGTAGAAGAATGATAGAATCTGATGTTCCTATTATTCCTGGTGAAGAATTAGTAATTGAATCAGGGTCAAACCCTCTTGGTGTTTTAGCAACTTCAGCTGCTAGAGTAGGATATCCATTATTGGTAAAGGCCAGTGCTGGAGGTGGTGGTAAGGGAATGAGAGCAGTACACGAACCTAAGATGCTCAGAACCGAATATGAAGCAGCAGCACGGGAAGCTTCGGCTGCCTTCGGAGATGGTACCGTTTACGTTGAAAGGCTATTGACTGGTTCGAGACATGTTGAAATTCAAGTACTTTGTGACCAATATGGTAATTCTNTTCATTTGAATGAAAGAGATTGNTCTTTACAAAGAAGACATCAGAAAGTNATCGAAGAAGCCCCNTCNCCAGCAGTTACTCCTGAGATTCGNAGGAATATGGGNCAAGCTGCAATAAGAGCCGCTGAATCGGTAAATTATGAAGGTGCAGGGACAGTCGAATTCCTTCTAACTTCTAGAGGTGAATTTTTCTTTCTCGAAATGAATACTCGTCTTCAAGTTGAACATCCAGTTACTGAATTAATTACAGGAATTGATTTAGTTCAGAAGCAATTTGAAGTTGCNGCAGGNATACCATTGAATATATCNCANGATGAAATAGGAATTACNGGTCATTCTATTGAGGCTAGAATCTATGCCGAAGACGTAACCAAAGGCTTTCTTCCTGCTATCGGTAAACTATCAATGTGGAGACCACCTTCAACACCGGGTGTTAGAATGGACTCAGGATTTAGAGAGGGAGACGAGGTCACCATTGATTTCGATCCGATGTTAGCTAAATTAATTGTTCATGCACCAACACGTAAGGCCGCATTGAGAAAACTTGATAATGCATTATCCGAATTTGTTGTTTTAGGTGTAACTACTAATGTTGGATTTTTACGTGAGGTATCCAAGAGTGAGGCATTTTCGAATGGTCTTGTAACAACAGATTATCTCGACAATGTGTCTTTAGAAGAATTTGAAGAACCGAGGATTAGTGATTCAATATTAGTATCAATTGCTGCAGGTGCAAGTCGTTTNGGTTTAGATCGCAATCAACTTTCTTCTAGTTCAGAAACATTAGACGAATATAGTGGACATACCGGAGATCCATTCAAAACATTAACGAGGTCTTACCCTTAGGTGATATTATGGAATGGAGTATAGGTAATTCTGGTTCTAGATATAAGGTAAATTTCTCTGAAAAAGAGGAATTACTTTCTCTTACAAAATTAATTTCTGAAGACAAAGAAATTAACTTTGATGATATTTCAATGAGTAGAGATCAACAAGCAGGTAGAATTCTTGTGGATTTAGATGGAAAAAGAAGTTTTGCTCATGTTTCTCGATGTGATGATGAATGGTGGATACATTTTCAAGGTCGCATTTATGTGATTAATATGCATGAACCCGGAAGTCCAGACTCATCATTATCAGAAGGTAGTCTAAGTGCCCCAATGCCCGGAACAATTCTTGATGTAATGGTGAAGACTGGGCAGAGAGTAAGGGAGGGGCAGACGTTATTGGTAATGGAAGCCATGAAGATGGAGCATAGAATCCAGGCGCCTAGAGCAGGTGAAGTTACTTCAGTTTACTTTCAGAAAGGAGACAGAGTCGATATGGGCGCAAATTTAGTTGAAATTGGCGATTAGAATAGTTTTAACCTACTTTTACAATTAATCATGCAGGGAGTGGATTAATTACATCTAATGTCTTGGGATTATCATGGGAGTAGAAACGACAATACTTGCTGCTTTGATGGGGCTCAGCCTTGCGTCAGCCTCGGGATTCAGAGTTTTCTTACCTCCATTTATTTTATCATTAGCAGTCAGAACTGATACTTTTGTTAATTTAGATCTATCGGGAACTGAGTTTGCTGCATTTGACAGTAATGCAGCAGTTATAGTTCTTGGAATAGCATGCTTAGCAGAATTTGGAGCATATTATGTCCCTTGGTTAGATAATTTATTGGATACTATAGCGACCCCTGCAGCAGTAGTTTCAGGAGTTAGTATGACTTCAATGGCTTTAGTGGGTAGCGATCCTATAATTCAGTGGTCATTTGCAATTATTGCAGGAGGTGGTTCAGCAGGAATTATTCAAGTCACTACAGTTGCAATTCGTGGNCTATCATCTACTCTAACTATGGGATTTGGTAATTCATTTGTTGCATCNGGCGAGAATATAGCAAGTGTTATTCTTACAATTGCAGCATTAATAGCNCCTCTAATTGCTGCAATTTTTGCAGTTATATTAGTTGCTTTATTGATACGACAATCAATTAAGATTACNGCNGAAAAATCAACTCAAGGGACTTAAAAATTCTTGATTATTCATNTATGGTCTTAAAACCTCNGGTATCATNATTTTACCATCNTCTGTTTGATATTGTTCTAGAATNGCTACCAATGCTCTNGTAGTAGCAACCGCAGTNGAATTCAATGTATGGACAGCAGAGTTCCCTTCCGATGTTCTGTATCTCATACGNAGTCGATTTGCCTGATAGTCCGTACAATTTGAACAAGAAACTACTTCTTTNTATTCTCCNACACCTGGTAGCCATGCTTCAAGATCATATTTCTTTGAAGCNACNGTCCCCATATCTCCNGTGCAAATATTCACTACACGATAGTGTAANCCTAGGCTATCCCATAATTCCGTTGCATTATTCAATAAATCNTCATGATGAGACCANGANTCTTCNGGTTTACAAATTATNATNTGTTCTATTTTAGTAAACTGATGTACCCTCCATATCCCTCTATCTGAGAGTCCGTGTGCCCCAACTTCTCTNCGGAAACATTGTGAAACTCCAACAAGTTTTATTGGAAGTTCTGATGGTTCGATAATTTCATCCATCCTCATAGCAGTTAGTGGGTGTTCACTTGTAGCAATGAGATAGAATTTATCCGGCTCAATTCCATACATTACAGTTTCAAAATCACCAAGATCTGTAACTCCTTCGTAAGCTTCTTTATTCATCATTAAGGGTGGTTGTACAAGAGTGTAATTTTTGTTGATGAGGAAGTTTGAAGTGTAACTTTGTAGAGCCATATCTAATCTTGCTAAATCTCCCTGCATGAAAAAAAATCTACTTCCGGCTATCTTTGCAGCCCTAGCTAAGTCTACCCAACCATTCTTTTCGATAATTTCATTATGATTTTTTGCATCAAATCCTAAACTAATTTTTTCGCCATGTAAACTGTGCAAAGTATTCTTTTGGTCATCTTCTCCTTCTGGTACACTCTCATGAAGGATATTTGGTATTCTCATCCTTATTGAATCTCTATTCTGTAGTAAATCATCTGCCATTTTTGATAATTCTTCAATTTTATTCCCTATACTCGATACTTCACTCATTATTTTTTTTACAGCATCAGAGTCTCCAGCTTTTTTCGCTGCTGCTATAGTTCTTGCCGCCTCATTTCTTGATTTACGAAGTTGATCAACATCAAATCTAGCTTGCTTCCATTCATTATCGAGTCTGATTACTTCGTCAATGTTATCATGAGGAATTTTTCTTTTATCATGATCTTTCCGTAAAATCTCAGATTTTTCACGAAATATACTCATGTCTAGCATAACTATCAACTCTAGGACTGCTCAATCTTCTTTCAATGAATCGGGCTTTTAGGTTCAGAAGAGGCTAATTTGTTGAATTAAATCTGATGGGCCATATACAATTAATCCTGTAATGAAATAACCTAATATTGCTCCTCCATTAAGTAAAGGTAAGCCTGCTTGCGGTTTTCCTTTTGCCACCTGTGTCATTAATCCTAAGTAACCTATCAATCCTCCTAATAAAGTACCCAATCCAACCGCTAATGGGTCTAGGTGAATCCATCCAAAGAACGGTGTTAGAGGTAAAGAACCTACAACTGCTCCTGTTTCAGGTAAGAATGTGATAGTCGAAATAACCAACATACCTGGAAAAATAACATCTCCAAGACCCATAAATAAAGCGTCTCTACCTGTTTTTTCGACTTTAACTACTCCAACATCAGGGTTATCCCAATCTTTTTCTGATGGTTTTTGTATTTTTTCTTCCATGACTCCCTCCTGTTCGTCCAAGAAAGAATATCCTTTTTCTTTTGGCGCTACTAATAATATTGGTAACTTCAAATCTATCATTGTATCCGCTAACTCCAACATATGTTTGCTCCCGTTTACAGCCCAATGGTCATATATTGCAGCACAAATCATGAATATAATAATCAGAGTAGGTACAAAACTTATCCCAATCATTGTTATCACACCTGAACCTACTAAAATCCCAACCAGATTCACAATATACCATTCAGGAAATTTCCATAAAGTTATCATCAATAATAGATTTAATAAAAGTGCAATTGCAATTACGTTTTGTTGAGTTCCCAAGGTTATTTCCATGATTAATGCAATATATGGTGCCACTACATAGTACAATGAAAAATAAAGTGAGAACATAATAAATCCTTTAATAATCAAATCCATATTTCTTCTTGCAAGCCATATTATTATGAAAGTAAAAATTCCTATCAATACTAATTCTAATAAAATATAACCGCTTTGTGTAGTGCCTTCTTCTCCAAAAGCTCTCGCTTCTGGAATGTCCCAAACCGGTTGAATTGTAATGCCTAAAAAGATAGTTGTCACAAACATTCCAGCCATACTAGTCATTGACTTCCATTGGTCTCGCATAGCCTCGATAGTCTCGTTCACTTTCACTCCCCAACCCCCACGAAGTTCAAAGACCATATCACTTTGACTAATACAAGTGCGTAGTAGAACTAGTGGGTGATTATTTTTTGAACGTTAGAAAATGGCTAGAAAATACGAAAGATTCTGGAGTTAAATTAGGATTTGAAAATTGCAATATCTTATTGGAAAGATTAGGAAATCCTCATCTTGACTTCCCTTCAATTCATGTTGCAGGGACAAATGGTAAGGGTTCTCTATGCGTTCAACTCTCCGCAGCGGCGAAAGAAAATAATCTCAAAGTCGGACTCTTTACTTCTCCACATTTAATTACGATTGAAGAAAGAATTAGGGTAAATGGGGTCCCTGTGTCTCCTAAAGATTTTGATATTTCCCTCAATAAAATAAAAGAAGCAGCATCAATTTCTCCAGTCTGTAAACCAACTTTTTTTGAAGTTACATTTTTACTTGCTATGGTAGTTTTCAGTGAGAATAATATTGACAGGGCCATTATTGAGACAGGTTTAGGAGGTAGGTTAGACTCTACTAGGTTAGTAGATGCTGATCTTTGTGTAATAACTACAATTTCTNAAGATCATACTGAATTTNTGGGAGAAACCTTAGAAGAAATTGCTTTCGAAAAGGCNGGGATTCATCGCCCNGGAGTNCCATTNCTTTTGTCAAAAAGTGATAGTTTATCNCCTTCTGTNTTGAAAGTAATTTCAGATAAAGTCGGAGAAGATCTTTGNATAATTNAAACAAATGAAGAATTGTCTAATTGGCAGAAATGGAGTATGTTGACTAGAAAAATTGNAAAATTTATGAAATGGAAAGATTCTGATNTAGAATGTAAATGGCCGGGNCGCTCTCCAGAATATGGTTCGTCTTGGTATGACTTTCCTGTAAAAGTCTGTGCAGCTCATAATAAAGAAGGTTTTGAGTCTGAACTCAATTCAATCGAGAAACCAAGTGTGTTTATTATTGGGGTCACTGAGAAAGCCGATATCAAAGACACACTGTCTCCATTTCTTAAAGAGAATATTCATCAATCAATTTTTCATCATTTGATATTTACTGAACCTCTTTCGGGAAGGAATGATTCAGTTAATGCAGAAGAATTAGAAAATATAATTTGCCGTCATANAGAAACACCTCGTGACATAATTAAAAATCCAATTAATGCGATAGAAGAAGCTTCTAAGATTTGTGAAATAGATGATGTAGAATTAGTAATTATTGGCAGTGTATATCTGGTAGGGGATATTCTAAATTATATCATCTCTAGAGATAATCTGAATTTTTGGGAAGAACTNCGCGTTCACCGATAATCAAAAAGGATGACCCTAGTGGATGGCTCGTAGATGACTGATAAGCCGAATGAGAAAACTGAAATTAAAGTAGTCTTGGAACCACAAGACAGTACTTCGAAATATATCTTAGTCGCCCTTATCCTTGTCCTTTCTGGCCTGTTATTTGCTATTTTAGCCGGCGGTGGAGCAGAAAGTTTTCTTTCATCAAATGATGATACTATCGGGAATTGTGGTGATGGATTAGATAATGACAATGGCGGAAAGGCCGATAGAGACGATCCTGATTGTTATGCAAACCCTACCTCCTTAGATGGTTACGACCCTAATCGTACAGAAGCGAATAGGGATAATGACTTATGATAGATATTTTGGAGACGTTTATATGAGTGACAAATGGGATAAAAGATTTCTAGAGTTAGCAAAGCATATCTCTGACTGGTCTAAAGATCCGTCTACGAAAGTGGGTTGTATTGTTGTAGGTGAAGATCGTGAGATTAGATCTACGGGTTTCAATGGGTTCCCTAGAGGAATTGAAGATAAAATTGAGAGACTTGAAGATCGTGAACAGAAGTATCCGATGATCTGTCATGCAGAAGAGAATGCTATAATGCACGCCGCAAGAATTGGGATTTCATTGAAAGGTACTACGGCATATGTAACTTGGCCGCCTTGTTCAAGATGTACCAGATCTCTTATTCAAGCAGGAGTTAGAGAGGTTATTTATCCTAAAGATTTAGACATTCCTGAAAGATGGCAGAAAGATTTCGACATTGCTTCAGGTATGATGAATGAAGCAGGGATTATTGTCAGAACAGCTTGATAATCAGAGATTAGAAATCTCCACCACCGCCGCCACCGCCGCCGCTTCCTCCACTATCGAAACCGCCGCCGCCGCCGCCGCCGCCGCCGCTACCGCCGCCGCTGCTACTGCTAGCAGCTCTCTCCGATCGAGTAGATCCCGAACTTCGTCTAAATGAATTGCCGCTTTCTCCCATTGTGTGATAAGTCCAATGATAGTTTTGTTGATGAAGATGAATGCCNTCATCAAGATTACTTGTCCCATATCTTTCATAATGTTCTTTTCTCCTCAAGCCTTCTGTTGGCCCATATTCCCTGACTAATCTATCGTATTCACGTTCAGACATGTTATACCTGCCAGAAGTGAATCGAGCCGGCAAAGAAGATTTAGTACTCATTATTGGTATGCCTAGGATTAATCCCATTTCACTTTTTATATCCCCTGAAAATGCACTCAATATACCTTTTAATGGTAAAATTATGATAAACAATGGGAAGAGTAATAATGGAATAATAAATAATGATTCTATAATGGCATCTAATCCTATCATCTTAGCCTCCATATCTGCTTGAGATGAAACTAAACCAAATAAAATAACTAAACTTAGAGGCAAACACAAGAATAATAACAACAAGGTCAAGTTATCGGATAAATTAGTTCTCAAATTATAAACTTCTCTAATTTGTTTTAATTCGTTTTCATATTTCTCCAAACTAATTTCGATGTCATTTTTAGATAATTTATCATCTAATCTTCTGAATGATTTAATTTCTGAATCTGTCATTCCCTTGAATTTTCCATTCCAATTATTTCTGATTGATGAATTTCCATCGATATTAGCCATAATATTTCGGTTAACTAATGCAATGTTTTCCAGAGTTTCGTCTTTTTCTTTTCCGAATCTAATTTTTTTAGGTATACTTCTCATGAAAACTCCAATAGAGAGTGCTATCAATATTAGCAACAACACTAGAAAAGGAGTATTGATTTCTATCCATTCATCCATTTCAAAGCCATCATTGAGAATTGCTTTCTCAGAATNATCTACAATCTCATGCAATAAAAAATCATCAACTTCTCCACCACCCCATTCTAATTCATCATAAATTTCCCATTGTTTACTGTCAAAATACATCCTCCAATCATCTTCATATTCTGATCCAATTTTGGTATTAATATCCCACCAGTAATACATAGGATCCCATGCGTCATATTCCTTTGTAATAATCCACAAAATATCACATTCATTCAGATTATAGTTTTCAAAAGCTCTATTTGCATATTCATAACCACCAATAAAAGAAGCATTTTTTCCACTTAGACCGTCTATGGTAACAATTAAGATTGAGCAGTTTGTANCCCTTTCAATATCATTTATCCTCAAATTAATATCATTTTCATCCACATCAACGATCAATCCTGCTTCATCAATAATCCAATTAGCCGATGAATCATCACTGACTTTTTCCCAACTTGGGAAAGTAATTTCTCCTTGGTTTGCCAAGGAATCCATACCTTCAACTGCCGCACGTAATCCTTCGTACCACATATTTTCACTCAAGTATGGCCTTACATCGTAATCAAAAACCTCCTGAACGTACCAATTCCATTCGCCAGCATATCCTCCTCCTAACTCGATCCGGAATTGCCTATCTTGTTCAGACATGAATATTAGAATTGCTTTATTATCATTATTATCGTCATTAATTCCATACTCGTCGAAAGCAAATCTAGCATATTGCTCTTCATCCCATCCTTCCGCTCCTTGCTCTTGATAACTTTCAATTGTCAGAATAACTATTGGTTTTCCAGATTCTAGATATATTTCATTACATTTATTATTTAGAATATCAAATTCTGAACTAGATAGTACCTGAGCGGAATCAATTACCCATACTCCTTCTTCATCCGGTGCTGGGGGAACCTCCGCGGCTTGAACGTTTGAAGTCGCAATAATGATCAGTAAAANAGCGAGACTGAATCCAATTCTTTTCATATTAGTTCCAGTCATATGTCATTGATAAGTTATCTTCCAGAAGCAGTAATAATTATTTGATTTTCATGTATAATTCTTCTAAGTCAGACAACAATTCTTGTTCTGTTCCATCATTCAGAATAACTAAATCTGCTAATTCAGCAGTAGCATTTAACGCTTGACCAGCAGCATCCTTTGCCACTGCTTCTGCATTTTCTTGCTCGATAAAAGTATCTTTATCTAAAGGATCTCCTGGTCTTGCGCGGCTTTGCAGTCGTTCCCATCTTGTTTCTGTNTTTGCTCTAACTTCGATTAGAATAAAATCATCCCTTTTTCTTAAAGCCTCAACTTCACCAGGAGTTCTAATTGAATCAACAACAGCATCCTTTCCATCAAGAATCTCAAGTAGCATTTCTGCTAATACCCCTGCNCCNCCNTTCCTTCTAAGTTCTCTTCCTCCTTCAATTAAAGCATCTCTGGTGGGCTCAATATTTTGTCCTGCAAGCCATGCTCTGATAGAATCGGAACAGGATGAAGTCTTCAAGCCCTTATTTGAAAACCAATTAACAATTGTTGACTTTCCAGACGCATTTCTCCCNGTCAAACCGATGAGCATGTCAATACCCAGTGAAAGGATGGAAATAGTGATTGCCTTTTCTTATCCCCAATATCTTCTAGTTGAAGCATATTTTAATTCAGCNTTATGTATAGAACGAAGTAATCTTACNCTTTCTCCAACAATGTGTCCTCTGAGNATTTTAGTTGCAGTTTCTTCTGCAATCCCNCTCCCCATCATACAAATNATTGCATCTTTACCATGTGTACGAATCAATTCCGCATTCTTAGTCATCTTTCCAGATATTTTAGGATCTTTACTCTCAACCCAATCAGATAACATAGACTCCATTCTTTCTGGGGCACATGCTTGCATAGTTCCCGAACATGTTGAACATGGTTCAATTCTTTCTGTAAATCTAGCCACTCTCTTCCTTGTTTTATTTTTACAATTTAGACAAATCAATACCGCTCTTTCATTGACTAATCTAACTTCTAAGTGATCCCTCAATTCTTTATCAGACCATGATGGAAGCAATAGATCTTTTTCGCTCTTTTTTGATTGACCAAGAGGTCCTNGTGGAGTGACTAATAATTTTATTTCTCCATTTTGTATTTCTGACAATAAATCTACAGTTGCATCAATATCCATTCTTTCATGGAATAATTTACTCAGTGCCTCTTCTATTACTGGTGTCCCCTTCCATCTTCTCATTAAACCCTGAAGATTTACTTTACGCGGATCTACTCCTTTTCGTAAAACTCCCATTCTTCTTGCTACTTGGACTACTCTCCATCTCACTGCTCTGCCATTGGGAATTGTCATCCGCATTAGAGAAGGTAATGCAACAGGAGGAGTGTCTTGTAACCATCCAATTATATCCGAAGTATTTGTTCCTGGAATTTGAATAGATATTCTATAAGGATCGATTAAAGTTCTTCCCATTTTTCCNTCTTTTAATGAACCAAATGCTTGAATTAGATANGCTAAAGTTTCATTGATTTTGGAACCAGCACATGTGTTTAGAATAATTGTATTTTGTCTTTCTTCTATAGTAATAGTTTTTTCATCGGGTAAATATCCTGTAGCCTCAATATGTTCTCCGACTGTTCTAATTAGAACATCTCTTGCACTGGGCGATAATGGATATTCNTCAAAGGAGATTACAGAATTATCATCTTCAATTGCTCCTATAGATATGGCAACAGCCCTTCTCAATTTACCAACCTCTCTTGCAACTTCCTTTGGTACTGGAGGTAATTCTCCCGACCACACAGGGGCTTCTCCAGTTTCTTTTATTGGAGCAACTAGAAGTTCTTCCTGCTCTGGGTCNGCATCAACAATTTGCCAAGTTCTTCCCGCCATTACAAATCTTCTCGCTCTCCCGAGCGAATCATCACTAGCATCATTATTCAGTGATAAAACAAATGCNTCGTCAACAGAACCAAGAACAGATCTACTTACTGCATCTCGAACCCTGTAAGAAATTTCATCTGGAATCATGGAGATATGCTCAGTCCTAGATTTAGCGGCCTTTCCGGATGGAGAAAACCAGCCTTTTTCTAGACTCTTTGGGAGATGTTTTATCATTGCCTTCCTCCATCTAGTTTTATCAGATTCTTTTTGTTCTTCATCCCATGGAGGTCTTTTCTCAGGAATATTTTGATTACTTTTCTTTGCTAACTCCTCCCAAAGTTTTGCTGGCCATTTAGTTACATCTGAATCCTCCGGATTTTCAACAAGTCTGATTAACCAACGATCATTTAGTACTCTCAATATATTCAGAGTTTTTTCATAACTCCATCCCCTGAATAGTGAACAATTCTCTATAATGTCATTAGCTTTCTGAAGTGGAACTAATCCTCTTTCTATACTCAACTGAATGAATTGATTTGCAGCAACAATTCCTGGTTCTGTTTGCCATTCTACTCCTTCAAGTTCCGATGCCATGGCTCTTCTTGAAATCACAGCACATTCAGAAATTTCATCTAGTTCCCATGCTAGAATTTCTCCTCTGCCGGTTCCTCCTAGATGATGCTCAGCTCTCCCCATTCTTTGCAACAATCTATCTACTGCCCTTGGAGATTGTAGTTGATGGACTTTCTTAATTGATCCAATATCAATCCCTAATTCTAAACTACTAGTGCAAATAATCCCATGTAAATCACCATTTCTTAGCTTATCTTCCATTTCTTTTCTAGTGTCGGAAGCAAGACTTCCATGGTGTACGCCAATTTTTATGTCCGGTACTATCGCTGCCAATCTTTGAGAAACAGTTTCAGCAGCAGATCTTGAATTAACGAATACTAATGATGGGTAATCTTCTATCAACGAGTTAGCCAGTCTTCGAAAGGCAGCAATTGAATTAGGCGAAACCGACCATTTTACTGATAAAATCTCATCTTCGGGCGAAGGTATTTCTTTATGCACCAAAACATCTGTAAATCTCGGAGCGGGACCTAGTATAGGTTGCGCATTTTTTGCCATATAATTAGCAACTTCATCTGGGTTTCCAACAGTTGCTGAGAGACCTATTCGTTGTATATTATTTGGATTAATATCTGCAATACGTTCTAGACCAACCATTAATTGAGCCCCTCTTTCACTTCCTGCTAAGTCGTGAATTTCATCTAAAATNATAACTTTAACNCCTGAAAGATGTTTTCTTAATCTACTTCCTAACATCATTATTTGTGTAGTTTCNGGTGTNGTNACCAATAAATTTGGAGGNTTTTTTGATTGTTTGGTTCTTTCTTTTTGGGTAGTATCTCCATGTCTTAGTCCAACAGTTAATCCAAGAGGTTTTAACATCGTGGATAATCTTCTGTCAATATCTCTATTCAATGCTCTTAATGGTGTAATATATAGAATTGACAACCCTTCCCAATTCTCATTAATTGCTCTAGAAATTACTGGTAATATCGCTGCTTCGGTTTTACCACTTCCGGTTGGAGCAACTAAAAGTCTATTTTTTCCTGCACATAAATCAATAGTTGCTTCTTCTTGTATTGGAGTTAGATTCCAACCTAAATCATTTATTAAATCTCTAACTTTAGGGTGCAGAACTTGCATTGCTGCCCCTTCCATGTCTGTGTCGACAAGGTTCTATTTAGAAAACCCAACGAATTATAGTTCAACTTGAAGAAAACAATTTATGGATGGGGTGGTATTTCATCATCCCAATTTTCCATTTTGTTTAATGTGATTGTTACATTTGTTATTTCACCATCTTCCCAATAATCGACAGCTACAAATGTAGGTCTTTTATCCATAATTTCCCAACATTCGATAGTCCTATTTAGTAAAAATTCATACTCATTTACTTCATGTGCTTTGTAAGGATCCGCAGTGCCAAAGATACTACTTAACCAGTTACTCAGATGCCAAACCGACTGACTCGAATCCCCTCTTCCTAATTCACATGTCATTTCTTCTTTATCTTGCTGACCATATGGGGTGTCCCAACTATGTTTCCAAGCAGGATGGAAATATGAATAACTCTCATTATACTCAGATTGGACATATATGACAACATCCTTTCCTTGTAGAATCATATCTCCAATTGAAGGCCATGGGTCTCCTAATTGATGGATAAATACTCTTTCAATAATTCCAGTTCGATTAAATAAAAACTCCAAATGTTCAGCAGGAACATAGTTTTCAACTAGTATAGATACAACNTCTCCACATTTGAATGAACAATTTTCATCAGTTAGATTCATCATTGAATTTAGAAGTGATAACCACTCAAAAGGGTCTACCTCGGAGTACATGCAGGGGTGGGGGAACTGTCCGGGGGAACCATGACAAAATCTCACATCTTCGGCTTCAGTTTCTTCATCACTTAGATGATGAACGTCAACCATAAATGCCCTTACTCCTCCATCCCATTGAGCTTGGAGACNTGTGTAGTGATTAGTGCCAAGAATTACCCCATCTTCTGATGTTGCGAAAGCATTATGTGTTTCAGGAAATGTAAAATCATCATAATTTCTTAAACAGTATTTTGACAAACCATGACAAATAATGGTGTCATTATTATCCATTGGATCAAGGCCTCTTTCGACTTCCCAGTCATTTGGTAATTCATCACCATCAATATCTTCATCTAAAGTATCACAGATTGTATCATTATCAAGGTCGTTAGGTTTTTCTTCAATATTATCTGGGTCACTGTTACAATCAATCTCTATTATGTTCATCCAGCCATCTCCGTCTCTATCTAAATCTTCATTATCTTCTATNCCATCATTATCCATATCTAGAANTTCATCTCCGATACAGCCAGAAAGAATAAATCCAATAACAATCAAGANCACNAGCCATTGCTTTCCCATAGTATCCGATTAACAGTAAAGCAAATCAATTAATTGGTAAAATTATATTTTTTCATGTGAACTTGATAGCGTAAGACACTAAGCCACGAAGCCTTACCCACGAATGATATAATGGCTCGTCGAGATGATAGAAACCTGGGTTTTTTCGGTCGATTATGGGATAGCCAAAGCGGCAGACATTTCCAAATAATCACTAATGTTTCAATTCTTTCACTTGCACTATTAGTCTGGGGGATAGTTTTCCTTTTCGGTCTTTCAGGGCCCACTGATCCATCTAAAGAAAACATTGTCGCATTAAGTTGGATAGGCATGTTAATCGGTGCAATTGGTACATTTTATGTTGGCCCGGAGTTCTTCTTTTATCTAGGGATGAAACAGACTCTTGATGACATCTTATTATTGGATTCACGTGCTGAAGTTTTAAGGCGCAGAAAAGAAGGTGAAGAAGCAGCAATAATACTAGGAGTAAGATATATGAGTCTGATGCGCGAATTACTTGAAGCACATGAAATTCCTGTTGGTAAGAACCTAATTAATTCTCCAAAAGTTATTACTCAAAATGATATCTCAATCGAAGAAAAATGGTGGAATAATCCTGATTCAGTCATTTCCCGACAACTTCCTGGATTAGGCCTACTTAGGGAGTTGATTGTCCATAGAGTATTAATTTTCATCACCTCAATAACTTTAATTTCGCTGTTATGGAACACTATTTTCGGTCTTGCATCTAGGGATGGTAGTAGAAGTTATACTATTGATATCACAGAGAGAATTAGTGGTTTAACCACTTTCCATCATCCTTCTCCTCATGTTGATCCTGTTAGCATTATTCTGATATTATTTGTCTCTTTCATATTATATTCTACTAGGCCGTATAACTCCAAGGGTAATTAGTATGTCAAATGATTTCAAACTCTATCTTAGAGAGGCATTACTTGCTGTGGGGTTAGTTTTCTTATTACTTGGTTCAATGTGGTTAGCCACTGGCATGTTTCCTCCAATGGTTGTTGTTGAATCCGGCTCTATGAAGCATAGTGAAGACGGTTCCATAGGAGCGATTGACCCGGGTGATTTAGTATTAATTATGAATCCTGACAGAGTAGACATAGTTACCTATGTAGAAGCTTCTAATGAGGAAAATAAGAACTTTGGATATGAAATGCATGGTATGTTTGGAGATGTTATAATATATCAAAAAAATGGTGGTTCTGATACTCCTGTTATTCATCGAGTCTTACTTAAAGCAGAAACCAATTTAACAGAAATTCCAATTGATAACTCCTGTTCTGAAGGCGTATTCGATGAGTTAGAATACATATGTATTCTGACATGGGATGTACCAGGTACCAATCTAGTAAATGTAAGTAATATTTCTTTAACATTAGATTATTCTTGTGCACCTCATGGAAATTTATCAATCGATAAGTGGGTTCCTAGACACGAAGGATACCTTACAACTGGCGATAACAGGATGACAAATGGGTGTACAATCGACCAACTAAGAGCAACCAGCTCTACAGCCGACGATTCATATATTCAGAGTCGTGGTTTAAAGGATGAATTTGGTAATCCTGTAACTGCGGTAAGGGATACTTGGGTAGTGGGAGTCGCATCATCTGAGATTCCATGGGTCGGAGCAATCAAACTCTTTTTCTCCGGAACGTCCTCATTTGTATCAGGACAAACTTGGAACAATTTGTTTACATTAATTGCTGCAGTTGTAATTATCCCCATGGTTTATGATATCTTTATTCCTAGTAAAAACGAAGAAGAAGAATAAAGTTTTAGTTCAACATATTAGCTAATAATATTGGGAATAGTACAATTAGAAGTATAATTATACTACTCAAACCACTAACTCTGTTAGCTATTTTTTCAACTCTTAAAGGATTCATATTTTTCCCAAAGAATTTTATTATTGAGTGAGTAGAATCTCTAGTGATTTGCCCTCCATCAAATGGAACCATGGGTATCAGATTAGCAAAACCAAGTATGAAATTTATCCATGCAAACCAGAATAGGAAATCAAAAATAGCTAACATACCTGCAGTACCTACAGTGGAAGCAATGATTCCATCTCCTGATTCAAGTAGGTCTCTCTCTTCTAGTGGCATAGAATGCCCCTCTAGTCTTATTGGCTCACCCAATAATTCTAATGGCTTAAAAANGAAAATAACNGTCCTCAATAAGGGGTTTAAATCATCNGTNGATGATATCTTATACCCATCTACTGCGCTAGTACCTGAGGAAATCCCACTNACTCCAAGAAAAGCGTTTCCCTGTTCTATATTATTCTCATTTAAGTAATTNATATAAATATCTNTACACTGTTCTTCATTCTCACAATTTTNNTCTTCAAACCAANTAGGNATTCCTTGTGAAAGATAGTAATCCAATTGATCAGTTAACGTGACAANAATTTCTCTTGATTCTCTNTCTCCAATGTCATTTTTTCTAGACAAAACTGATAAATTNATTTCATCTCCTGCAGATTTAGAATTCATTATNTCNGTGAAAGAATCATAATCNGGAACATGTATTCCATCAAGATGAGTTATTATTTCATANGGTTCTAATCCCGCTTCTTCAGCCCCACTATCTACGATNATTCCTTTTGCATGTAATCCGGGTTCAGAAGCTACAAATCCTGATGCTGTACATGATAATAAGAGTATTACGAAATATGTTGCNACNATATTTATCGATGGTGCAGCGGCATAAATTCGTAGTCTTTCTCTTCTAGGTGCTCTGGTCATTTCTTGAATTTCAGGTTCGAAAAAGGCCCCCATCGGTAAAGGNCCTAAAAGTAATAATCCGAAACTTTTTGCTCTCATACCATGAACTCTTGCTTGTATTGCATGCCCATATTCGTGAATTACTATGGCTATAATTAGTGTTATTACAGGCCACCAGAATGGTACAAAACTAGTTACTCCAGGAATTAACAAAAGATCTTTAGCAGGAATGGGTTCTTCCGGTGGTGAAAAAGCTGTTAGTATGGCGCTGAAAATTAGAAGAAACATTACCCCAAACATTACAATAAAACATAACCATATTGAAAATTCTCCAAATCCTCTCCAAAATTTCCTATATTTTGAAACTCTTTCAAGAATAACTCTCCCNTTTTTTGTTCTAATCATCAAAATGAAACCCAAAACTCTTGTTGCATCCCAATTATCAAGTGTGCCATTATTTTCTAGAGTTATCAGTGCAGAGTACCAAATTATCATAATAATGGCACCCCAAATTGGTAGCCCTAGGAGATAAAAAAAGTAGATTGAAATCATTGGTAAAAGATGATTCATGAGTGACCCCTCCTCATCTTGCATATTAGGTGGCCAACACTCCCATTCTTCAACTTGTGTTCTTTATTCCAAAAATGATTTCAAAGATTAGCCTCTCCGATTTACATGGTTGAACGTGATTCAGAGGATATTAAGAGTGAAAAACGTCAACTTGATACTATTCGTAGAGAAAGAGATAGTATTCTTCGTTTGTTAAATCAAGCTAGGCTGGNAAATCTTAATCAAGAAGTGAAAAATCTAATTCAAGAGTTCGATAGACTTGATGCNNTTCTCTCAGAAGATGATTCATATTGATNTATATTTGTATCANTTACTGAGAAATTAGTTTTTTTAAGTGAAGGACTNGGCTGNATATTATTGGCATTTTCNGATTTAGAGATTAATGANAGAAATTTATGTAATGGAAGNCCCTTNTCCCAATCTAAATATGGTGTTCCATTTCTTGTTAAAGGTAATTCAGGGACNGTTCGAGNAAATAATCTTAGTTTNCCAGTAAGTCCCTCNGTCTTAACTCTAAATATTCTCCAACTNTCTCCTCTAACTCCCTTTAANCTATAAGCATANAATGGTTGAATTGAACATCTGATACCTATTTCTTCCAATGCCTGATATTGTAAAACAGTTCTACCAGAAAGGTATAGTTTGGGCTTTTTGGAAGATTTNACTTCTATAGGNAAGCACATATCTCCTCTTAATGCTAAAAGNTCNCCTGTACCTTCGGATCCACTTCCAGGTGCTCTAACAACTAAAAATGGNCGTTGACANATTTGCATGGCTTGAGCGCGTTCAGTTTCANTACAAGACCTCGTTATTGCACGAACTCCTTTTTCTTCGCCTGCAAGTACTGAGCGCAACTCACGCTCGTANGCTCCTCCTATTCCCATGCTACTATCGTAATCTCAAGGTTATTGAGGACATCGCATNATTNATGCTNTTTTAATCAATTATTGATGTTTTGTATTGAGTGACAATTANCAAATNATTGGAATTTTCCTTTCCTGTATTCTCTGGTTCTATCTACTCCNGGGAATTGATCTTCACTTTCACGATATACNGTTTTCATATTCTTCAGAAAACTCTGTTCATTTGTTACAATNAATACCATATCNACACCAGGATCCTCTCCCTCATCCATCCAAGCCAAGACTATTTCCATAGTCATTCTAGCGCCTTCTCTATGTGGGTAAGAGAACACATCCATTCCCAAGGGGGGTAGAACTAAGGTTTCACGAGGTTCTAGATTCTCAACTTCTGCAAATAGTGACTCATAAGATTTTTTTAACAACTCCCTTCGATATTGATCCTGTGTAGGTCTTCTACAGTCTGGNCCTACAACATGTACAAGATGTTCNGCNGGTANGTTATANGCAGAAGTAGTGACNGCTTCTCCTACGCCACAAGGTTGAGAATTTGTTTTACGTTTTTCTTTTGCTATTTCNGTACAGGCNGCTCTCAATTCAGGNCCTGCGGCGAGTTGCATAACTTCATCCAACCCTTCTCTTCCTGCCAGCCTATTATTTGCTGGTAAGACCATTATGTCTCCTTCTTCTTTAGCGACATTACCGAAGCATACTCTCACCTGTCCATACTTACATTCCCGGACTATGATGACCTCTGCCATATTATCCCGAGACTAGGGCATCCAATATGTATGCTTCTTCTCTTCATTCTGAATATCAGAGCGAACAATTGATTCGTAAAGACGTCTCCGACTTGTACATGTCAGTAGGTTATGTACTAGTAAATGTTGAACCCGGTTCAGAAGTAAACGTGTTTAATGCAGCCTCCTCATTATCTTTTGTTACTGATGCAAACCTTCTTTTTGGAGACCATGATTTGATAGTTAAATTAGAGGCAGATAACATGGGNGATATAGCTAGGCTAGTAGTAGAGTCAATACGTGCAATCCCTGGAGTTTTGAACACCAAAACTCTTGCTTGCGCCGAAATGTGAATCATTTTTTTGCTAGTTGGATTTTATTGATTAACTCTAATTGTGGTGCAGTATCGCGTTTTTCATACCATACCTTCATATCCTATTTTGACAGGCGAACTGATGGAGGATTACTTTATGTCAGACAAAAAATATTTCGTATTGATGGCGAATGGTAAGGACACTAGTCAAGTGTTTGTAAGCAAGCAGCCTCGAGGAGCAGCCCTGAAAGCAGCTTCTCGTGAGGTGCCNAATCCTATCCAACTGCGTGAGCGTGGNACNAACCGCGTTCANAATTTTGAAGGTTGGATAGAGGTTGTTGACAAGCCGGCTAATGGACCAGATTGGTTACCACCTAAAATCAATAAGGCCAATGTAAAGAAAATTGGAATTACTCGATTATGAGTATTTTTTTCCAGAATTACAAAACCCCTCTCCGGGTCTACTCGGAGAGGGTTAAAATCATCTCAAACCTAATTTTTTTCCAATAATTGCGATTGGATCATAGTATTCTGTTACTACTCTTTCTTTCAGAGGGATTATTGCGTTATCTGTAATATTAATTCCGGCTGGACATACTTCAGTGCAACAACGAGTGATATTACAATAACCTATACCAAAATCATTTTTGATTTCAGGAATTCTATTTTCAATATCAAGGGGGTGCATTTCTAATCCAGCCAGACGTACAAAGAACCTTGGTCCAGCAAACTCATCGAATTTTTCATGTTCTCGAAGTACATGACATGTGTTTACACACAACATACATTCAATACAACCTCTGAACTCTTGTATTCTATTAGCCTCTTTTTGATTAAATTTCCAATCTAATTCATCAGGTCCATTCACGGGAACCATTTTCTTATTCATCTCATATGCCCATGATGTATCGGTAACTAAGTCCTTAGTCAACGGGAATGCTTGCATTGGTTTTACAAGGACTGGCTCTCCATCGGGTGTTTCCTTCATCACTTCTTCCATTCTTGTCATGCACATTAGACGTGGTTTACCGTTAACTTCAGCAGAACATGAGCCACATTTTCCTGCTTTACAATTCCACCTGCAAGAAAGATCTGGAGCGTGTTCTGCTTGAATTCTGTGAATTACATCAAGAACTACCATTCCTTCGTCCATTTCAACCGTATAATCTACCATTTCTCCGAACGGATCCCCATCTTCATCAGGTTCTCCTCTGAAAATTTTGAATGTTACATCTTCGCTCATTTCATTCCTCCTCATGTAAATCTTCAATATCTAGTAATTTTTTCAACTCCTCATCTATAGGGGGGTATCTTCTGTGCTCAATTTTCATCCCATCTTTCTTTGTAATTACACTATTTATTTTGCCCCAATATCTATAATCAGGTGTAGGGAAATCATCTCTCGTATGCCCTCCTCTAGATTCTTCTCTATGTAGTGCTGCTAGTGCACACATTCTACTTACATCTATCATAGCATCTATTTCAAGCGCCTGGTGCCAACCTGGGTTGTAAATACGGCTAGTACCTGCAGAAGTTTTTCGAGCACGTTCTTCTAAATCATCTAGATCTTTTAGTGCTTCTTTTAACAATTTTTCAGTTCTTATTATGCCTACTTTATGTTGCATCATTTCTCTTAAATCTTCCACGACTTTCGCCGGATTCTCTCCATTGGTCCTACTCAATGGAGACAATGTTTCTTCAATTACATTTTCAATCTCGCTAGAGTCTATTGGTAGGAACTCTTCGATATCTTTAGCCAACAATGCAGCGTTCTCTCCAGCAATCTTTCCAAAGACAATAAGATCAGAAAGTGAATTCCCTCCTAGTCTATTAGCCCCATGTAGTCCTGTAGCGGCTTCTCCAGCAGCAAACATTCTAGAAACAGTAGTCTCTTGTGTTTCTGGATGAACTTTTATTCCTCCCATGACATAGTGTGCAGTAGGGCCAACTTCCATTTTTTCAGTGGTGATATCAACCGCTGCTAATTCCTTGAATTGGTGATACATTCCAGGGAGCTTCTTTCTTACTTGGTCCGGTTCTCTCCAGGAAATATCCAGATATGCTCCTCCATGAGCACTAGCTCTGCCTGCATCTCTTTCAGAATTAATTGCTTTAGCAACAACATCTCTAGTCAACAGTTCGGGAGGTCTACGAACAGTTGCAAGTTTTCCTTCCACAATCTCTGAAACCCATTCCAATGCCTCTTCTTCTGTATCAGCAAATTCATCTTTATACATCTCAGGTACATAGTCGAACATGAATCTCTTCCCTTCAGAATTGGTCAGCATACCTCCTTCTCCTCGTACTCCCTCTGTAACTAAAATTCCTTTTACAGAGGGGGGCCAAATCATTCCTGTAGGGTGGAACTGGATAAATTCCATATCTCCCATCTCTGCACCGGCCCAATAGGCCAATGCGTACCCCTCTCCGGTGTATTCCCATGAACCGGAGCAAACAGCCCAACACCTTGTGGCGCCTCCTGTTGCCATAACAATTGTTTTTGCTTTGAAAACATGTAATGATCCATCATTCCTATCATAGGCAAAACATCCCGATATTTTTCCATCTGTCTTGAACAATTTACGTACTGTGAATTCCATGAATATATCCATACCCATATGAACTCCTTTCTCTTGAAGGGTCCTGATTAATTCTAAACCAGTGGCATCTCCAATATGCGCTAATCGAGGGTAAGTGTGTCCTCCAAAGTTCCGTTGATTTGTTAGGCCTTTAGGAGTTCTATCGAATACTGCGCCCCAAGTTTCTAACTCTCTAATTCTGTCTGGTGCTTGTTGAGCATGAATTNTTGCCATNCTCCAGTCATTTAGNTACTTNCCACCTTTCATTGTNTCTCNAAAGTGTGTTTGCCAATTNTCNCGAGGATCTTTGTTNCCTAGTGCNGCTGCAGCNCCTCCTTCAGCCATTACAGTATGCGCNTTNCCTAGCATTGATTTNCANATCATGGCAACACTNACTCCTGAATTACTAGCTTCTATTGCNGCTCTTANACCAGCNCCNCCTGCNCCAATTATCACNACATCGTGTTCATGAACAATGTATTTTTCACTCATTATTTCACCTCACATTATTCGAATATCTGTAAGAATTCCTTCTGCAACTGCCAAAACAAATAAGTCTCCAAGAAATACCATTAATAAACTAGTCCAAAACCAGAACGCATGTTCAACATTTAAATTACTAATTTTGATATATAATTTACCCATAATTCCCGATATACCGCCTCTCCACTGATTCATACCTCCTCCAAAGAGATGCCTGAATGCATGACAAGAAGCGACATACATGAACAGAAGAATTGATTCGGTAGCTAATACTAATGTCCCTATTGATATTCCGAATTCAGTACCACCATTGAACCACATTGTGTGGTATACATCATAAACTTTCATTGATAGAATAATTATTGCTAGATACAACATGTACCTATGGATATTATTTAGCACAAATAGTCCGGTTTCGCCTTTGTATCCTATTCGATAATTAACTTCAGGTTTTGCAACCACGCATGCTGTAGGGTTTTGGAAAAATACTCTATGATACACTTTCCTCATGTAGTAACAGGTTCCTCTAAATCCAAATGGTATCCATAATATCAGCAAAGCNGANTTCATCCAATTGGGAGTTTTAAGATCAAATAAGTGTATCACGTCNGGTGAAAAGATTGGCGATGTTACTCTGTGTTCATCGTAGTGAATNGCTCCATCCCANACTACAACTCGCAATGCTGTGTATACAAGAGCTAGAGTTAATCCGAACCCCATCCAAAATGGTTTTGNCCACCACTTGTCAATTCTATCTGTTTTTCCAAATCCTTTTTTCAGAGGAAGTTTAACAGCGTCAGACAAAGAACTCACCAACTGGCGCAGACACCAGTATGCCTTGCGAATGAAAGGAGAGCAATAAGTGATTGCTTTTCCCCTACACAATCGCTTCTTTGTTATCGGAATATTCAACTTCTTATGGTTTTTCGTATGTTTGAGTAAAATGGATGTTTTCAGTGATATATCCTCATAGATTTGTCCGAATTGCGGACATATGCCCGGAGTTTGGCTCCCTACTATTCCGTGCCCTGAGTGCGGAGAAATGATGATTTAAGCTAATGTGGAATAATCTACTTCTTCTTCAATTAACTCAATTTCTTCTACNTCCATCTGAGCAAGTTGTAATTTACCCGATAATTCATCATTTACTGCATGCCAATACGAGTATGCTTCTATCACCCATATTCCTGATTCTCGGGTTCCATTCCCACTACCTTTCACTCCACCAAAAGGAAGATGAGCTTCAGCACCAGTGGTTGAATTATTGATTCCTGTCATCCCTGCTTTAATTCCTGACTTATACCTATATGCTTCTAATCTATCATTCGTATAAATTGCACTTGANAATCCATATGGTGATGCATTAGCAAGATGTAGTGCGTGTTCGAAATCTTTAGCCTTTACGATTGTAATTGCTGGTCCAAATATTTCTTCATGGAAGCATTCCATNTCCTCAGTAACATCTGCATAAACATGTGGCCACATGTAAACTCCTTGCTCNGGGTCACCAAGGAAATTTTCAGGCTTATTATTGGAAGTTATTCTTCCATTGCCCCAAAGTTTTCTAGCGCCACTTTTTTCACACAGATCTAAATCTCGAATGAAATCATTGGCGTACTTCTCAGACAACATAGGACCATACAATACATTTTCATGCGCCATTGAATCTCCTATTGTAGTCGATCTAACTTTTTCCATCAATTTTTCAATGAAATCATCATAAATTTCTTCATGAATTATTAGATTTCCAAGACTGGTACATCGTTGACCTGCTGTACCGAAACCTGCCCAATATGCTCCTTCAACTGCGTTCTCCATATTTGCACTTGGCATTATTACTAACGGATTTTTACCTCCTAATTCTAGACTGGCAGATACTAAGTTTCTACCACAAATTTCTCCGATCATTTTTCCTACTGAAGTAGATCCCGTGAAACTGATTTTGTTGACCAATCCTTCATCAACAGCATCAACAAGATGTTGTCCTGCTCCACTTCCCTTACCATGAACCAGATTGATAACTCCATTAGGTAGTCCCGCTTCATGCATAATTCTAGTTAACATGAATGACAATAGTGGAGAATCTTGAGGGCTTTTCCATACACAAGTGTTACCGCACATAATCGCAGGAATCATTTTCCAAAAAGGAACTGCAGAAGGGAAATTACANGCATTGATTATCCCACAAACCCCCAAAGGTCTCCTGTAAGTGAAGAGTTCCTTGTCAGGTAATTCAGAATTAACCGTTTGCCCGTACAATCTACGGCCTTCAGATTGGAAAAATAGACAGGTATCAATTGCTTCCTGGACTTCTCCTCCACTTTCTTTTAATGTCTTACCAATCTCTCTTGTCTCAACTCTTACAATATCGTCTTTGTACTGCATCAGCAATCTACCCATATTTCCAATAATCTGCCCTCTCGTTGGTGCAGGCGTTGCAGCCCATGAAGGAAATGCATTTCTAGCGGCAGCTAGAGCCTCATGTACATCTTCTTTAGTTGAAAGAGGGAATTCTCCCAGACTATCTGAAAGTAATGCTGGATTGAGACTTTCAAAAGTTTCTCCACCACTAGATAATTTTAATTGTCCATTAATTATATTGTATCCCTTAATCTTCGGGCTACCGTTGGGATTATTGGCTTCCATGAATTCAAATCCTGTTTCAAGTACATTGGTCATGTGCCTGCGAAATATAACTCTATCAAGAAACCTTCTCAAGGAAGATTATGATGATTTAATCCATTATTCATTTGACATCTTCAAGTTCACAGGTTTAACTACCCCCTTTTACTACAGAGGATTGTTCAGGGGGATGTGGAATGTCAAACGAGGAAGTAGATGACTTACAACTTAGAGTAGCAAAGGCAATACCGAGCGATGTAGGACATGGTCGCGCCAGAGTACCTTTCGATAATGATTTGAATTTGAAACCAGGAGATATTGTTGAGATTACGGGTGAACAAAAAACTGCTGCGATTGTTTGGCGTTGTCGTCCAGAAGATGCAAACCTTGGCATTATTAGAGTGGATGGAATTATTAGAAAAAATGCAGGTGTTTCCTTAGGAGATAAAGTTTCAATTCGTAAAGTAGAGACACAGCCTTGCCAAAAATTAATTCTGAGTCCCGTAATGGCGAAACAACAGAAAGTACGTTTTGGTCCAGGTATTGAGGGTTTTGCTCGCAGAGGACTGAATAAAAGACCAGTTGTTTCTGGAGATAGAATTTTTATTCCAGGTATGACACTTTTTGCAGAGGCTTTACCTTTCCAAATAGTTCAAACCACTCCAAAGGGTATTGTTCAGGTCCTTCCAGATACTGAAATAATTATTAAAGAAGAACCGGTTGATGAGGAAGATGAATCCGGACAACCAATTTCGACTATTTCATATGAGGATATAGGGGGTATAGGGGAGCAACTACAAAAAGTTAGAGAAATGATAGAACTTCCACTGAAGCATCCGATTCTTTTCCGCAGATTAGGAATTGATCCACCTCGGGGAGTTCTCCTGCATGGCCCACCAGGTACTGGAAAAACGCTCATTGCAAAGGCCGTTGCGTCTGAAACTAAAGCTAACTTCACGTCAATAAATGGTCCTGAGATAATTTCGAAATATTATGGCGAGAGCGAGAAACAATTACGTGAAATATTTGATGAAGCAGCCGCTAACTCTCCAGCGATAATTTTTATCGATGAGTTAGACTCTATTGCTCCTAAAAGAGAAGATGTTAGCGGAGAAGTTGAGAGAAGAGTTGTGGCACAATTATTGACTTTGCTAGACGGAATGCAAGGCAGAGACAATGTCATTGTAATTGGTGCAACCAATCGTCCCGATGCAATCGACCCCGCCCTTCGTCGTGGAGGAAGATTTGATCGTGAATTAGAGATAGGCGTACCAGATAAGAATGGACGTGCCGAAATAATTGGTATCCATACTCGTGGGATGCCAATCAGTGATGACTTTGAGATTGATTGGTTATTAGATAATACCCATGGTTTCGTTGGAGCAGATATTTCTGCTCTCGTTAGAGAGGCTGCGATGAAAGCTCTTCGGAGATATTTGCCAGAAATCGACTTAGATGAAGAACAGATACCTGCTGAAGTACTTGAGAAGATGGAAGTTAGAATGTCA
>NYXJ01000008.1 GCA_002685315.1 Methanobacteriota archaeon | reverse complement strand
CTCTCAAATCTAAGAGAGAATGGATGCCTCCAAAGAAGCATGGTAATATTCCATTATGAAAAATTTCATTTGGCGAGTTCTTGCAAAACTTTTTCCAAACTAGGCAATTCATTTTTCCTATTGGGTAGATAGAAATTTCTCCATGCTTCTAAATGCTGTGCAGCAAGCATTATTATAGCAAAATCATCAATTTTATATTCTTCATTATATGATATATGAACTTCATTTTTTGATTCCATGTCAATTGAAAAATCTCTATTTTTCTCATAATCTAAATCGACAGAAATTATGGCTTCTCCTGAATCAACAATTGCATCATCCCATGGTCCTTTGGAAAGTTTTCTTTTACCTGAAATTACAATAATCTTACCTCCTTCCGCTGCCCAAGACGCCGCGATTGCCCTTGCAGCCGATCCTCCTCCTCGCAATTTTAATATTGAGTTATTTGGTGAAATTCCAATACTTTTACAAGCGGAAATAAAACCAATACCGTCCGTATTACTAGTATTACAGATCCCATTTATTCGAGTTAATTGATTGACGGAACCAACATCATTTTCGTTATTTTGAGCGAAATTATTGTGTATTGAATGTTTCAAAGGGGTTGTGCAACTTAACCATATATCTCCCTCAATTTGATCTATTTTTGTTGTGAACTCTTCTATGTTTTCAGCTTCTATGAAAACGCTAATTACATCTGTAATTCCTAAATATCTACCAACGATTTCAAATAGCTTCGGAGTTAANGAATGGTTGATGGGAAATCCAGCAATCCCCCAATAGGCGGGTGTCTTCACATGGCCTCCTACGAATTGTTAGCAATGAAGGTTTCAAGTGAGTAGTTCGCTCGGAAAGGTTGATGGACAGTGATTTGGATATCGCCCGTAGGGCAGAACCTAGACCTATTGAAGAGATTGCTTCGAAGCTTGGACTTTCTACTAGTGACCTGATTATGCAGGGTCCAACTGTGGCAAAAATCCAGTGGAGTACAATGAAATCAAAATCTTCTAGTAAGCAAGGTTTCTTGATTCTTGTTACATCTGTAAATCCAACTCCTTTTGGAGAGGGTAAGACAGTTACAACAATTGGTCTTAATCAGGGTCTCAATCGAAAGGGGCATAATGCATGTTGNGTTATTAGGGAACCNTCAATGGGTCCTGTTTTTGGAATAAAAGGAGGGGCCGCTGGAGGTGGTTTCTCTCAGGTTATCCCTATGGAGCAAATAAATTTACATTTCACAGGAGATTTACATGCGGTGACATCTGCTCATAATNTATGTTCTGCTATACTTGATAATCATCTGCATAGAGATAATGAACTAGATATTGATACAAATCGTATATTCTGGCCTCGAGTTATTGACATGAATGACCGTTCTCTGAGAGAAGTTACNATAGGTCTTGGCGGTAAATCGAATGGTTTAGTTCGAAGTGATAGATTTGATATTACAGCCGCTAGTGAAGTTATGGCTATTTTATCACTTTCTCGAGATTACAAAGATTTGCGCGCTAGGTTAGGTAGNATNATTATTGCAGAATCTAACAGTGGAGAACCAGTAACTGCTGAAGATATTGGTGCTNCAGGTTCTATGGCTCTACTTCTAAGAGATGCATTACTTCCAAATCTCGTTCAAACACTGGAAGGTGATCCGGCATTTGTTCATTGCGGACCTTTTGCAAATATTGCACACGGTAATTCTTCAATAATCGCTGATTCTCTCGCACTTTCATGTACTGATTATGTAGTGACAGAGGCAGGTTTTGGAGCAGATATGGGTGCTGAAAAAGCCCTACATATCAAGTCTTTAGCCTCTGGTAAAACTCCTGATTGTGTCGTGATAAATGTTACCGTTAGAAGTATGAAATTACACGGCGGAGGTTTTTCAACAGGTGGAGGTAAAAGACCTCCAAAAGAAGAATTAGAGTCTGAAAATGTTGATGCAACAAGAAAAGGAGCTGCTAGTAACTTAAGGAGACATGTTAGAAATATCTCAATGACTGGATTGCCAGTAATTGTTTCAATAAATAAATTTTCTACAGATACAGATGCCGAGATACAAGCAATTAGTGANGAAGCTAAATTAGCTGGTGCGAAAGATGTTGTAATTTTTAGAGGNCATGCAGAAGGNGGCCTAGGAGCGGGTGAATTAGCAGATGCAGTAGTAAATGCCTGTAAAAAACATGANGAATCAGGAAGACAATATTCTCCAATTGTTGAATCAGGAATGTCTGCTAAAGAAACTATTTTGAAAATTGCAACAAATGTGTATGGGGCTCATAATGTAGATTTTAGTCCTGAGGCACTACATTCTTTTGAAATATTAAAGAAATGGGACTTAGATAAACTTCCTGTTTGTATGGCAAAAACTCAGTATTCATTCAGTCATGAAGCATCTGAACTAGGAGCTCCAACCNGATTCACTTTACCTATTAGGGAGATAAGAATTAATGCTGGTGCAGGATTTTTGGTTGCAATTTGTGGGTCTATGATGACTATGCCTGGATTGCCAAAAAGACCAGCAGCAATGGATATGGACATGGACGAAGATGGTAACCTAATGGGAGTATTTGGTTGAGGTTGAGGTTGTGCGACAGATTAAGAAACTCGAAGAAGGATTCCGTTTAAGGATTGAATCTGAAGATGATCTTTGGGCGCTATCTCAACTATGTCGACCAGATTCGATTCTTGGAATGTTATCTCATAGAAGGGACTCTAGTACGGGTACTCAAGAAGACGGAAGGGCGAAGAGTGCTGAAAGGAAACCTATGTGGATAGTTTTGGATGTAGAAAAAACTGAGTTTCAATCATTCACTGACAATCTCAGAGCGCATGGAATAATTAGGGATGCCAATTTTGACATAGGAAGTCACCATACTCACATTATTTCTCCTGGTGATGAAGTCGATTTGGAATTCCCTGGAGGTTTTGTCAAATCAGACTTATCTTTGCTTAAAGAAACCATTTCATCAGGTAAAAAGGCGAAATCAGCACTTATTGTGGTAGAGAATGATGAAGTAATATTGTTTGAAGTAACCTCTCATGGTATTAGAGACGTATCACAATTTACCATGCGTGGTGGCGGTAAAAGAATAAATGATTCATCAGGAGTGAGGAGAGCTTTTTTCGAAAGAGTAGCAAAAGAAACAATTTTGGTATTTTCCGATGAAATGCCTATGGTAATTTGTGGTCCTGGACTAGCGAGAGAGAAATTTGAATCAATGCTTAGACTAAACGGTTCGAAGAATCAGATATTAAATGCAGCCACTTCTATAGGTGGTAGGTCTGCTGCCAATGAGGTACTAGCTGATGGTTTAGCAGATGCAGTACTAGGTGAACATGCTCTAGTATCTCAAATTAAAGCAATTGAAGAGGGATTGAAAAGAATCTCCACTAACGGAGCTGTTGCTTATGGGATTAAATTTATTTCTGAGGCAGCAGAATCAGGAGCCATCGATGTGTTAGCCATCGATGCAAATCTGATACGAAGTCCGGATTCCGAGGTTAGAAATAATTGGGAGACGATACTAAATACTACGGAATTATCTAAAGGAAGAATTATTCAAGTTTCTGAAGAACATGATTCTGCTCAGCAATTGTTGGGTCTCGGGGGCGCAATAGCTTTGTTAAGATGGAAAATGGATTGAATAATATGTCTGTTTCAGAAATCAGGATGGTTGCTTTTGGTGACCCAAAAAGGAATGATAATGCTTTCACTATTTCTTCATATTCGAATTCTTATGGGGCGCAAACAAGATTTATCACCTGTGGAGATGAAGAATCATTTTCTAAATTCAATCACGGAAAGATTGATTGGAGAGAATCAACAAATGGTATACATTGGTTAATAAATTCTGCAGAAACAATACTATCGGGAGAATCTCCAAAGTCAGCAGTTGGTGCTGGGATGACTTTTGGAGAACTAGAAGGTGCTAAGATGGTAATGATTGTCGACGTCCCCCAAAATTCAGAAGATATTTCTAAATCGTGGGGATTTGTGATAAGTAGAATTAGACAAATTCATGTATTATTTTTCACACCTAGAGCACTAGATGCAATATCTGAATTAGAACAAATTCCGGTTGAAAATCTTCTCAAAGAGATTCGTAATAGAGGGCTTGTTCCTCATGTATGTACCTATCTTAGTAATGAGAATAAAGCGATAGTTGAGCACTCCATGGGTTCGGTTTCTGTGGTCACAGAAAATTCACTTCAACCTTTAGAATGGTTGGCTAGATATATTTGTAATCTTCCATTTTCAGGGACAGGTGATTTAGGAGTAAAAAATGCCTGTTTAGGTTAATTTTATTATATTTTATTGAAAAACTTTTCTTAAATTATAATTTTAACTGGGACTTATAGCAACAATGCCTTTTGAAGGGTCACCCGTTCGGCCAACCCTCGGGGGATAGAAGTATGCCACTAAGATTAGGTCCAGCAGGTGTCCCTTTGTCATGCAAAGGCCGCACTATAGTGGAAGGTATGGATGATATTACTGTACTAGGTTTAGATGCTATGGAGATACAAACTGTCCGTACAGTTCAGCCCAAACATTTCGATCAATATTGGCAGGCAGGAATACTCTCTTGGGATTCTGATATTGAAATGAATATGCATGGTCCTTATTATGCAGAATTATTAGGGAATCGTAGAGAACGTAATCGTAGTTTGCTGAAAATGGAATCTAGTATGCAAGCCGGGAAAATTCTCAATGCACGCCATTTGACATATCATGTTGGTCCTTATGGAGAATATGAGCCCGGAAGTGCTGCTAATGAACAAGTAGCAAATGTATTTTCGGGTGTTGTTGATAGGGTTCGCTCAATTTGGGGAGATGCTCAAGAAGAACTAGATTACGCTGCTTTCCCTTGGATTCACGAATCTGAACCTTCATTAGTAGGAATTGAAACCTCTGGACGTCAAGAATTATGGGGTACAATTGAGGAAGTACTAGAAGTTTGTAACCATGTTGAAGGAACTGTTCCTGTGATTAATATGGCTCATATCCATGCTAGAGGTCATGGTAAGATGAAAACCAGTGAAGACTATGCAGAATTATTTGATCTTGTTAGAGAAAGTTATGGTGGGAAGAAATTTTACTGTCATTTTGCGGGTGTTGAACACAGGATGGGTAATGCTTTACATTATACTCAGATTAAGAAATCCGATTTGAAATTTGAACCATTCGCTGAATACTTAGCAGAGGAAGGAGATTGGTTAGATATTACTATTATTTCTGATTCACCATTGTTGGAACACGATGCAATGTACATGTTACAACATTATGATAAAGCTCGACAAAGATTACTGGATATTCGTGCTCGTGAAGAACGTCGTTTGAAATTAGCTAGAGAACAAGGAATGTCATCTGATGAAATTGCCGAACTCGAGAGACAAGCGGCAGAGGCTAGAGAAAAATTGGAGTCAGAAAAACCAGAAGAAGTAGAAAAACCTAGTAATAAAAAGGTCGCACCTAAGAAAAAAACTGATTCCAGTACAATGATGTCATTTGAAGACAGCGATGATGATGATGATTTGTTCTAAATTACTCAATATGGCTTCTAACTAGTACTGATGCCGGCATGGTTGGTGGATCACTAAATCCAAAGTTTGCTTTCGGTGAAAATTTACCATAGTGCCCTAAGTTTTTGCCAGCAATTTCCGCTTTAGCATTTTTTAATCTAGAAATTTTATCTACTACATACCATTCTTTTCTACCATTTCTTGTTTTACCATGGGTTTTAGTTCTAAATATTATCCATCCAAAAAAATACTCGACTGTCGCTACAAACCAAAGAGGTCTTCTTTTAACTAAGAATGATATTTCTTTCCCCCAATTGAATTGACAATTGATGTCTGTAGTACTGAAGGTAATTTCTTTTGATTTTTTTTTAATTTTTATTTCTTCAATTCTCACTTCATCAAAGTCATATAGAGAATAAATATAATCTCCAATTTCATTATTTGGTGCAATAAGAATTTTTGTACCGTCAGGTTTTGCCCACATAATATCTGCAAAACTTCCAAATGGAGAACTTTCCCACATTCCAATAACTATTCTATCTCCTGAATCAAAACCACATGAAGTAATGCGTCCTTCAAAGATATCCATGTTGTATCGATTGAACAATAGTTAATGAATTACTGTATTCAAAACTATACGTCATTTCAATTATTTGCTGGTGGGACTGGCCGGACTTGAACCGGCGGCCTCCGCATCTTCAGTGCGGCGCTCTCCCAGCTGAGCTACAGTCCCATTAGCATGCACGCCACCGCACTATCCTCTTCAATTGTTCTGAGAACTCAATTAG
The DNA here is from genome assembly GCA_002685315.1 of Methanobacteriota archaeon. Next base: position 3,187 of record NYXJ01000008.1, on the reverse strand, counting down.
CATCTGATAGTACTTTGACTTGCATTTCGTGTAGTAATGAATTACCTTTTTCAGCCATGTCTAGCAATGAATTAAGTTGCTCTCTACTGTATGTTGATTCTTCCCCAGTTCCTTGAACCTCTACAAATTCTCCATTACTTGTCATTACTACGTTCATATCAACATCAGCATTACTGTCCAAGATATAATCTAAATCTAAGTAGATATCATCGCCTATGAGTCCAACACTTACAGCGGCGACATCATTCATAATTACATTATTTTCATGATTACTTTTTTCTTCTTCAGATAAATTTGGTTTTTTCCATCCATTCTTCAAATCTTCTCTACTAGGTCTCAACCCAATTGGTAGACATTCACCTTCATTTATCAATCTGCGAACAGCTAATCTCAGGGCAATACAGGCTGCAGTAATTGAAGCACATCTGGTGCCCCCATCCGCATTAAGTACATCACAATCAACTGTTAGAGCAATAGGTCCTAATTGCTCTAAATCAATAGCTCCTCTCAAAGAGCGTGCAACTAATCTCTCAATTTCTTGTGTTCTTCCTTTAGCTCCATTTCTTTCTCTTCTAAAACGGCTATCTGTAGAACCAGGCAAAAGTGAGTATTCAGCATGGACCCAACCTCTTTGTGAATCTCTAGGGAACCATCTAGGTAATCCATCCGCTTTAGTGACACAAGCGAGAATTACAGTTTCTCCTTGACGATATAATACAGATGCCAAAGCATTAGGGGTGAAGTCTAAACTGACTTCAATTTCTCTCAATTTATCTTTATCTCTACTGACTTCAATGTCGCCACTCTTCATCTTGCTCATGGTTGTCGGGCTGAACACCCTTTGATGAATCATTCTCTTCGAGCATGGGCGGGTCTGAATGAATCTACAACCTCTGGGTGAGTCGTTATGTAGGGCCCTCCAATCAAATCTACGCAGTATGGTACGGCTGCAAATATTTCATCTAATATTTCTCTAATTGAACGTGGAGAACCTGGTAGATTTATGATTAGAGTCTCTCCTCTAATTCCTGCTGTTTGTCTAGAGAGAATTGCAGTAGGGACATACTTTAGAGAAATTGAACGCATTTGTTCTCCGAATCCTGGTAATATTTTTTCACAAACAGATATGGTTGCTTCGGGAGTAACATCTCTGATTGCGGGGCCAGTCCCTCCAGTTGTCAAAATAATTGAGCAATTTTTTATTTCAGCTAAATCGATTAAAGCATCTTCTATAATTGATTTTTCATCAGGAACTAATTCCCTAACTATTTGCCACGGAGATGAAAGCGTATTCTTTAGAAATTCTTCTATTGCAGGGCCACTGAGATCTTCATATTCGCCTGCACTTGCTCTATCTGATGCGGTCAAAATCCCAAATCGGCATAGTTCTCCGGTCCCCATTGTACTTCCATAAAGGGCATTTAATCAAAACGCCATCGGTGCGAATCTTTGACAAATCAATGAACATGTTCAAGGACCTCCATGCTAGCAAAGCCTTCCCGGAGGTTTGCAAGTGTTGAGTCCACCCAAAAATACACGCCGATGCGTAACTTCTCTTTTTCATCAAGAAATTTCATTGATGGGTTCTGTATCGGTAGTTAAAATAGTCTCACCACTTTAATCTTGAGTGAGGTAGTAAAATGACTGATAAGGAAAGATATGCTGTGCAGATAGCTTTAGTGAAAGAAGAATGTAAAGATGTAGATGAAGACGAAGTAGCTAAGGAATTTGAAAAATATGAAAATGAATTTCTCATTCCTCCTAATGATGCAGTAAGATCTGTAATACTCAAGTTTCAGAAGGTCAGTGGTAAGGATATGGAATCATTTCCTGGAACAACCGCTCGAGTTGAGAAGAAAGTAGATAGATTCAAAGAGTTAGGTTCGGATGATAAGAATGTCACATTAGAGGTCGCTGTAGTAACTTATGTTCCAAGGATACAGATGGTAAGGGGTGAAGAAAAGCAGATTGCATTCGGATGGATTGAAGACAATCCTTGGGAATCAACAGACAAGAGGGAAAGATGGGATTTCAAAGATTGGGGTGCACATTCCGAAAATCTAAGGCCAAATTCTATTGTTAGACTCGAAGGTGTATCTGTAAACGAGTGGAATGAGAAACGTTCAATCAATATTAACAGAGGTAGTAGAGTTACAATACTTCGAGAAGGTGGTCCGGCAGTTCCAACACTTAGTGATGAACCGATATTAATAGAAAAAGCATCTGAGAATGAAGGTTATGTCAATTTACTTGTGAGAATAATTTCTCTTAAGCCGGATGTCATTACTAAAAGAGATGGTAGTGGAACAATAGATATTTTCCGAGGTACTTTAGCTGACTCTTCCGGTAAAATAAGTTTCTTATCCTGGGTTCCATTAGAATATGAAGTTGGAGATTTAGTAAAAATTGAGGGGGCAATGATAAGAAAATTTAGAGAAACCCCCGAAGTAAATGTGAATGATAGAACTAAAATCGAGAAATTTCACGATAGCAACTTTGCCAGTATTGAAGATTTATCTAAAGCAACAACTTCACAAATTTCTGATCTAAGAAATGGAATGAAAGATGTAATTGTAACGGTTCAAGTTGAATCTTGGCAATCCAGAACATTTACAAATTCTGAAGGTGAAGAAAAGATAGTCAGAAGTGGAGATGTAATGGACCCCTCAGGTCGTTGTAGATTGACAGCTTGGTGTGAAATAGAACCTAAACCTGGCGATTTTCTACATCTAAATGGTGCTCGAGTTCAATTTTGGCAGGGTTCCCCTGATTTAGTAGTGGATAATTCTGAACAAATACAGAATCTATCTGAAGCGCCTTGGGATGCAATCAATCCTGAAAATCATTGGGTTCAAATTACTTTATCTGACTTAGTAAATGGTGGATCTCGAAGAGGTATTAAAACAACTGGAACAATTGTTGCAGTAAAAAATGACTCAGGGATTATAGAGAGATGTCCTGAGTGTAAGAGAATTCTTAGAGATGGTTCATGCCAAGATCATGGGCCACAACATGGTGTAGAAGATTTAAGATTGAAATTTGTAATCGACGATGGTGTCAATAATGCTTCTCTTATCTTAGGTAAAATACCGTCTGAGAAGTTTCTTAGTATGACTCAGGAAGAGGTTAAAGAACAAATTTCTCAGAGAGGAAAGGAAGATTTCATCGCTCATATCAGAAATAAAAT
>NYXJ01000007.1 GCA_002685315.1 Methanobacteriota archaeon | reverse complement strand
AGCCCACGAATATCATAAGCTTTGAAAACACTCATTTCTATACCTCAATTTTAATTATTTCCCGAGTCTCTAAAAGCTTCGCATATGATTTCTATTAGTGCATCACCTGGTAATTTACTAACTTCATATGCTGCTCTAGCTGGTGGCATTGATTCTCCAAGCCATTTCCCATAAACTTCGTTTACATCAGAATAATTTCCTATGTCTGTCAGAAGTATTGTTACCATAACTAAGTCATCTCTTGAACTGTTTGCTATTTCTAATAGATTGTCTATCTTTTTCAAAGCCTCAGAGGTCTGAGAAACAATATCTTCTCCTCCTTCAATTCCTATTTGGCCNGCNAGCCANATATGATCTCTTACNGTNATCCCNGGACTGTANGGTGCCCAAACTTTTCCTCCATTATCAATTTTTAACTTGCGNGCCATGAAGTTCGCAGGGTGTTATCGCTGATATGTTTATTCACGAAGTAATTCTATTACCTCNGAATGATCTCCAGCAACATTTTCTGGTGTTAATTGATTTATTGGAACCCATTGTGCATCCACTGCATCGTCACCTCCCACTGGCTCAGATTCACTGTCTACTTCTACCAAGTAAAATAGTCCCACACAATGTTTCCGCGGATCTCTACCTGGTTTCCCTAATATTGTTAGAGATAATGGATGCTTTCCTACAACTCCTGTTTCTTCTAATAATTCTCTAACTACTGCATCTTCAGGGTCTTCCCCGTAATCGACAAAACCTCCAGGAAATGCCCACATCCCCTCCCACTCTTGAGGATCTTTCCCTCTTTTAATCATCAATAATTCTAGTCCATCAATTCCCTCTCTTGTCGCAACAGCATCTACTGTTACTGAAGGATTTTGATAATCATCTCTTCCACATTCTTGACATCTTTTAGCCACCATATCTCCTCCTNCTGTTTTGATATGATTCTATTGCTTCATACAGGTCGTTTTTGTTGAAAGAAGGCCAATGAACATCTGTNAAATGTAACTCAGAGTATGCTATTTGCCAAAGTAAAAAGTTTGAAATTCTTTCTTCCCCACTTGTTCTNATTACTAAATCAGGGTCNGGCATATCNGAAGANTATAGATTACTGGATATTTTGTCAGTGTNTATTTCNTCTAACTTAATTGTACCAGATGCATATTCTTGAGATACNTTCCGGACAGCATCAACAATCTCTTCTCTTCCCCCATATGCTAAGCATACAGTGAATAAGAAATCAGAGTAATCGGCAGTTTTTTCTTCAACATTTTTTATTGCTTTTCTAACATCATCAGGTAACATCTCCAACCTTCCAACGGCTTTTACTTTCACCTTTCTACCGTGAATTTTTGGGTCTTCTGCCATCTCATTTAGTCCATTACAGTAAAGACTGTATAATGCATCGAGTTCTTCTTGGTTTCTTTCTTTGATATTTTCCGTTGAAAGTGCATATACAGAGAGATAAGGTATTCCAAGATCTAGAATCCAATCCATCACTTGTTTAAGTTTCTCTTTTCCCTTTTCATGTCCTAAATTAGTTTCAATTTTTGAGTTCCAAGCAAACCTTCTATTTCCATCCATAATTATTGATACATGATTTGGCACNATTCCTTTCNTTATCCTATCTTTGAGTCTATTNGCCCGTATTCTATCAGTTCTTGATACAAANCTCCAAGCAACNCTTGAACTTGCAATTGCCTTTGCAGGAATTGAAATAATTNTAAATTTAAGAAGCCATTTCGCTAGGGAATCGATACGTCGACCAGTAGCTCTGCGCATACGACCCATGTAACAGCGAAAATCTCTGTACCTAATAGTAGTTGGATTGAGGAATCCTCATTCAAATACAATATCTGCCTTGTCATTTATCTTATCTAAGAGATTTTTTTCAGGATTTACAACAATAATTTGCCCCGAATGTTCCCAAACCGGTAANTCNTGATGGCTATTCCCTGCATATCCAAATTTCATATTACCATATCTTGCAATTAATGCTTCAGCCTTCTTTTTACCACGAAGGTTGTGTTGAGCATCAGATGCCATAACATCGGAGAATAGACCTACATGTGCTGCAACTTGCTCNGCAACAATTCTATCNGANGCGGTAGCTAAAATCAGAGTTCTTCCACGTGCATGNTCTCCNGTAAGCCAATCTANAAAAGCAGCATGATATTCAAGTTCNGCTGGNTCGAAAACNAACTTCNTCGCNAAGTCTCTTTTCCATTGAGCTCTTTTGTTTGTNANCTCTTTTGTTANGACGCCAAATATCATCCATGGTTTCCTAAGTAACACNNTTTTGATACTAATATAACTCATANCTGTTAAGATNAGNGTNCCATCCATATCAACNGCTAGTGGNATGTCCGNTATCTCGCCCATGTTGNTGCCTGAACCGACACCATATCAAAGATTCCCTGACCGATTGCATGAAGTNAACAACTCCCTCGTAGGNATAGGGNAACTAGTATGTCCGAGGATAAGATTGCTTGGAAACCTNNNGCNATGTCAAGNATTGAGANNACNAATGAATCNCCANCNGGATTCCANAGTCTTGTTTTTGNNGGAATTGGAATGAAATCTGANATGCTNGAACCCNNTNATCCAGANNATTGGNNAGNTACTATTTCNGGNCTTAAATCNTGGGGAGAAGTTCCTTCANAAGANTCNTCTGTAGAAGAAATAATNCATTCTGANAGAGGAATNANTNTGAAATTGAAAGANAATGATACTTACTGGTTNGCTGAATTTTNTCCTTGGGGNAATGACGGNNGATTAAGANCAAGAATTAGCCTTGCNACTGGNAAAAGNGANACTCCAATAGGTCTTTTNTCTTGGAANAATATNGATTTAATTTCTTTAAGAAAATGGGATGAAAATCCTCNCCNAGTGAAATCAAAACTTATTTCCGCAATAAATTCTAATGATTTAGAAACTTCAAAAGAAATTGTATTCAAATCTGCAGCTGCNATAGGGAGTTTCCATAGATCTGCAGAAAGTGGTAGAATTACTCCTCGCGATGCTAGAAAATGGAATAAGAGAGTTGAAACTCTTGANGCTCTATTGCGTGCAAATACAATTTGGCGAGCACCTCATACAAAAGATACCGTTTGTATAATTACTATTGGAGATGTCAGGTTCTCGGATATGATAGATGGCCCTGACGGTGAATATGGTATTTATCTGAATAGGCCCCGATTATCAGATAGCATTGCCAAACCCAATTGTGAGTTTCCGGCAATGAGAGATTTTTCCTCATTACTTCATGATCTCAATAGAATATATTATTCTAGTGAATCAAAACTTTCAATCAGAGATTTAAGAGAATCTATGATTGATGGCTGGAGATCTACTGCTCCTGAAAAGTGGTCCTCTGAAGGTTCTTTTTACACTCCACGAGGGGGAGTATTCTTTTGGGAATATGAGCAATGCTTACTTGATGTAATCGAAGCAGTTTCTCATCAATCCGGGAAGCCAGAGCCAGCAGTTTCAATGCTTAGAGAAGTTCCTGGAATTCAAAGAACGATGTACAACCANAGAATAATCGCAGCGCTTTCATTCATGACAGGTTTCTTCTCCGCAAGTGGATTTTATCAGTATCTAGTTGGTAACTCGAATGAGGTTTTCATTCCACTAATTTTACTCCCAATAACCATTGCACTTTATTATTCATATAGAAGATTAGCACCATCTCCTGAATTATCAATTTTAAGAGTCTGGAATGAGAAAATATCAAATTCTTAGTCATTGATTCTCGTAAANTTGTTGTTTTCAAACACATATGTTCTTGGAACACCTGTCTGAATTTCTAATTTCACAACATCCTCTTTTGAAATATTTTCAATATACATTACAATTGATCTTAATGAATTACCATGTGCTGAAACTAGCACATTTTTCCCATTTTTTAGGTCTTCAACGACGTTTTCTTTGAAATAAGGAATAGTTCTTTCAGCATTCATTTTCAGGCTTTCTCCATCTGGTGGAGGAATATCAAAAGAACGTCTCCAGATATGAACTTGTTCTGCTCCATACTTTTCTGCTGTTTCTTTCTTGTTCAGTCCTTGNAATGANCCGTAATGTCTTTCATTTAGCCTCTTATCTTTGTAAACAGGAATATCTTTTGATTTCTTATTATTTTCAATAATTATTTCAGCTGTTTTCTGAGCTCTAATCAGTGCACTAGTGTGAACTACATCGAATGAAACATCTTCTAATTTTTTCCCAGCATCTTGTGCTTCCTTAATGCCCTTTTCAGAAAGCCCAATATCTGTCCATCCTGTAAATTTATTTTCAGCATTCCAAATTGATTGTCCATGTCTAATAAGTACAAGAGTAACCAAAGTTTCACCTCACTTATTATTTCTTAATCTTGGCTCAAAGAATATTAAATTTAATTTGGCAGCAGTTTCACGTGCCATCATTAGAAGGTCTTCGTTCAATTCTCTTTGTGTGGCTGCTGATGACACACAGTAAAAGTTTCCAGCAACTACTACCATTGCAGTACCGAATGCTTGAACTCTAACCCAAGAATCTTCTTCTTTAATTGACCGAGCATCATCATTCACTTTATTCAGTAAAATCTCGCAGAATTCTTTCAAATGTGCAGGATTACTATCTTCTTCAAACTCAAACTTTGGAGTAATTCTTCTGAATCTTCTTTTACTGAAATTTTCAACAGGTGAGTTGACCATATTCGAGTTAGGCACAGTAATCATTGTATCAGCAGATGTTCTAATCAAAGTAGTTCTAAGTCCAATATTTACAACCTCTCCTTCAACCCCATCTACGATAATCCAATCTCCGACATTGAATGGTTGATCTATAAGAATTGAGACAGCTCCAAAAATATTTGAAACAGAATCTTTTGCTGCAAGAGCTAATGCTAAACCAGTAATTCCTAGACCAGCAATTAGCCCATTCAAGTCAACACCGGCATACCCTGCAAGAACGAATGCACCGATTACAACAACTGCAACTCTTCCAACAGATTCCGCAACACTGGCTAGTGAGCGCCTTGAAGCAATGTTATCATCACCTTCGACGACAATAAATGCGTCTAGATAATCAACTAATCTGTAGGCTGCAATTAGCATCAAAATTATGAATCCAGTGAAAACAACCTCATTAAGATTAGATATNAAATCTTGATTCCAAACCGGNTNACAATTTGTAGTAAGATAATCTATACCTTGTGAGAAGACCAGTGTTCCAANCATCCATCCTAGTGATGNTGGAGCNAACAGTGTTTTNCCATCAATTCTTTCATTCTTNGAAAAGAGGTTCATTAATCTGGGAAATAAATATCTTCTAGAGAGNACTCCNAAAACAATAGAAAGGCCAATTAGAGCTAAGAAAATTACCATNGTTCCTTCTGAAAAACCTTGGAAAGCGGCTTCTCCATCCATGAAGTCAGTGAGTATATCCATATTTGGTCGCCACAACNNCCACTTATGAATCCCNCTCCGGTACTTCGTACCGTAAATCCGAGGCTTTCAAGACCNTAACNCCTCTCGAAGGCTTGATANNATGNCAGGCAGTAACATAGNAACCNGTCAAAAATTTGTTTCAAATCCANGNAGAATTCCNGCAATGGCNCTTCTNATGCCNTTGATGTTGTCCGTTTTAGCCCCAGTTTCATTGATTGCTCCNGTAGATGCTCAAGAATCTGATAGTGGTATGGCNCCNGAAGATATCTGGTCAGAAGAATATTCTAATCAGATATTCCCATGGGGGGGAAATGACAGATTACAATTCCGAGAATATCATGATTATTTCAGCATGAAAGATAGAATGCAGCAATTAGTAGAACAGAACAGTCAAATCATGAGTTTCCACGAAGGTCTTGTTGGTGGTGTAAATGCCAGAGGTCAAGAAATGAGTGCCGACAATTATGAAGGATGGTATTACAATCATCTAAGTCCTTGGATTAAGATGACAGGTGGTGGTGAAGAATTAGAAGGAGTTTCAGGTGGAGACTGTAATGTATTCATAGGAGATTGCGGCAATTATGAAGAAATACCTGATGTAATGTTAGTTGGTAATCATCATGCTAGAGAGTGGATGTCTTACGAAGTCCCTATGTTTTTCTTAGAAACAGTGGCCTACTACTATGGAATGGCGGGTATAGATAATGATGGCGATGGCCTCATTGACGAAGATGGCTGGGACGGAATAGACAATGATGGAGACTGCCTTAGGCTTAATTCCAGTTATCAAGATAGTAACGGAGATGGAATATCTTGTGGACCTGGAGATTTAGGAGTCGATGAAGATTTTTCTGAACAATTTATCACTGATATGGTTAATACAAGAGAAATTTACTTGATTCCAATGCTCAATGTAGATGGAAACCGTTACGATAGAGAGGAATATTGCGGAGAATCAGCTTGGGAAACATGCTATCGAAGTGGTTGGAGAAAGAATCTACGTGACAACACAGTTACTGGAGTGACTCCTCTTCCAGATATCGATGAACAAGTAGATCCAACCTGTGACGGAGTAGATCTAAATCGTAATTATCAGTATGAATGGGGAGCACCTCTAGGTGCAACAGGGCCTTTATTCCCTGGAATGTGTTATGCAGGTGAAGCAGGTGCGAATAATGATGTTTACAATGGTCCTGTAGATACTGTCGATCAAGACGAAGACGGTAGGTTGAATGAAGATCACGTTGATGGTAAAGATGATGATGCTGATGGCCTGACTGATGAAGATTGGTTAGGAGGTAACAGCGAGCCAGAAACTAAGTTTATCCAAGATATGACAGAGATGAATGATGATAATGGCGATGGTTCTTCAGAATTTAAGTCAACCTTGACATGGCATTCATACTCTGAACTTGTTCTGTGGCCTTGGGGACATTGCCAAGACTGCGATAATCCAGATCAAGAGTTTCTAGAATATCATGGAAATCTGATGGGTGATATGACTGCCTATGCTGCAATGCAATCATCAGATCTCTATCCCACAACAGGTGACTTCTGTGATTGGCACTATGGCGTTCATGACTCATACTGTTACACCATGGAGATAGGCATTGCATTCCATGAATATCCAGAAGATATAGCCCACACCTCAGTGCGTAATTTAGGAGTCCCATTTTACATGATAGAGATTGCCGACGATCCTAGATATAGGGCAGTAGTTGGAATTGAGAACACTACTGCATCACAGTGGTTAGCACCTCCTGACCAAGTTTCTGTACCGTCTAATGGAGAAATACCGATTGATTTCTGTCTTGATTCCACTTTCCCTTACACTACAAATATGACCTATACTCATCTCATGTGGAGATTTGTAGAACCAACTAGGCAACAAGATGATTTTGGTCCTACTGAATGGATCACTGTCCCATGGGAAATGTCTGGTTTTGTCGATGTTGGAAATTCATGTGAACTTTTAGATGGTAGTAATGGTACAGTTTTACAGGCACAGATTCCAGTGCCTGATAGTTCAGTAGGAAAAATTCACTACAAAGCTATGCTTGGAACTACTAATGGAGCATTCCCATTTTCTTATCCAACAGTTGAAGAGGGGCCTAATTATTATG
>NYXJ01000006.1 GCA_002685315.1 Methanobacteriota archaeon | reverse complement strand
TATCGGGACTTGCTGCAGCGACAATCCTTGCCAAAGCCGGCAAAGAAGTTCATGTTCATGAGATACGTAAAGATAGTGGAGCGAGATTTGATGGAGATTTCCAAGGAATAGAGAATTGGACAAGCGAAAATGACTTTTTTGATGAAATGAGGAACTGGGGGTTAGAACCAGAAGAATTTAAGTCAAATGCATTTGAAATCATTGATTTGATTCATCCAGATGATGTAATCACAAATCCAAAATCAAACGGCACTGCTTTCAGAGTAGTAGAGAGAGGGACTGACGAACATTGTATTGATCAGGGATTCAAAAGAATGGCAATATCAGCCGGTGCTAATTTACACTATGAAGCTAGGGTCAAACCAGATGACTGCGATATCATTGCAGCGGGTCCAAAAGATTCTAGCGCGATTGCTTTTGGAGAGGTTTTTCATACCGATCACCCCAACCATGTGGCATTTCAACTAAATGATAAATTGGCTCCTGGGGCATATTCATACCTAATTATAATTGATGGAGTAGGTCTAATTTGTACATGTTTATGGAGGAAACAAAAGAAATCAGGAAGGTATCTTAATGAAACCATCGCTTGGTATGAATCTCACTATAAATTGAATAGAATCCCTATCAAGAGAGTCGGAGGTAAGGGAGACTTTAGTTTGCCGAAAAAATATGTTCATGAAAATAAAATATATGTTGGAGAAGCCGGAGGTTTACAGGATTTTATGTGGGGTTTTGGGATGAGATACGCAATCACAAGCGGAGTCTTAGCAGCACAATCAATCCTCAAAAAGTGCGATTATGAGGTCGAAGTAAAAAAGAAACTTGTTCCTTTGATTAAAACAAGTGCAATTAATAGATTTTTAATGAACAGAGTAGGCGATAAAGGGTTTAAATTTGTAGCAAAATACTGGATGAGAGACCAAGAAAAAAAAGGAGAGGGGTTGAGTTTTATGAAATGGGTATACCAACCAGGTATTTTTAGAAAATCTCTCTGGCCGCTTGTCAAACTTTCAATGCTGAGAAAAAAGAAGTTACAAGACGGCCGTCTAGTTCATAGGATGCCATTTAGAGGGCCTTTNAAGAGAGATATNTGGGAACCTAGTGACAAAGCTAACGAGATAGGTGAACAATGGAATNTNGTNAGGAAAAGTGGNGCAAAACTATCATTCAGCGACTCTGATAGTTAANATTAGAGCATTACTCTGATTCCGTTTCTTTCATTAACAGATTGTCTCTGCGATGGACATGACTTCATGGCCTGACCTTGAGCCTATGCCGAACAAACTAGTGAATTATGGCGTTACTGATAACGGTATAGCCATTATAGAACTAATATCAGATACAGATGGAAAACCACTTGAAGAAGGTAGAACATCCGTCAACACTTATACTCGAGAGATGTGGGAAGATATAGATCAAGCAATTCTTAATGCTAGATTTGACGGGAATGTTTCCGTAATATTGCTAACTGGACACGGTGAGAAGTTCTTCTCGGCGGGAGCAAGTATAAATTATCTCAATACATTATCTCCAAGATACAAATACTTCTTTTGTTTACATGCTAATGAGACTCTNTCTCGACTTGAACAAACTCCAAAATTAGTAATTGCTGCACTCAATGGNCATACAGTTGGNGGTGGGCTCGAGATNGCAATGGCAGCNGATATCCGAATTGCACACAAAGGTAATTTCCAAATTGGTCTACCAGAAGTTTCTCTTGGNGTTCTAGCNGGAACNGGTGGTACCGCAAGATTATCACGTCTAGTNGGAAAAGCAAGGGCAATGGAGATAATGGTTACTGGAAGAAAATTCTCATTCGAAGAAGCTAGAGATATGAGTTTAGTTCACGATATATATGATAGTATCAGTTTAGAAGAATTTAGAATGGATGTGATAGATTATGCAGGACAATTTACCTTGCCATTGGCTGCGGCTAAAGCAATTGGAAATATCAAACGTAGTGTCCAAAGTGGAATTGAAATACCTCTTGAATATCACCTGGCTTTGGAAAGAGAATTACAATCTGATTTATTTCAATCTGAAGATGCTAAGGAAGGGATTGCATCATATGTCGAGCGAAGAACACCTAGATTCACAGGGAAATAAAATTCTGTGCTAAATGTACATTTATTCATATACTAACATCNCTCCGGCAAATATATGTCAGGTAGCGAAATAGTAGAAGGATATACCCCAAACTTTGAGGCTTGGATTAGAGACTTCAATGAGTGGCAAACAAGAATTGGATTTGACCCCTCTTGGTTGGGAGATTACAGATTTGATATTAAATTCGACTGGGANACTGCNGGAAACTCCATTGAGTTTGGAGATTTCAAAGGTATGCCAAAGTGGGAACGAAGGATGCAAATACCACAACAGAACATCAGAGATGCNATAATTAGTATGGTAAGTGTCCAAGGAGATACAGAATTTGCAAGCGTAGAACAACAAAATCATCTTCTAGCCACAGCACCTACTGAATATGACAAAAAATCTGCTCTCAGAATTATGTGTGAAGAGCAAAGACATGGATGGCAAATGGCTTACTTATTGTGTACTTACTTTGGTGAGCAGGGTGTCAGGGAAGCTGCAAAACTATTGGAAAGAAACGCTCAGGATGGAACTAGAATTCTTGGTTCATTCAATGCACCTATAGATCACTGGCTTGATTTTTTCTGTTTCACTCATTTCATAGATAGAGATGGAAAATACCAGTTGAAAATGCTTAGTACATCTTCATTCAAGCCACTTGCAGCGTCTATGGGTCCCATGCTAAAAGAAGAATCATTCCACCTAGGGACAGGTGCAAATGGGCTCAGAAGGATTGTCAAACAAGGAGTCATCCCTTGTGAACTACTACAGAAATATCTGAATAAGTGGATTAGTACTGGTCTAGATTTGTTTGGAACTGATGATTCCACTAGTGCACAGTGGGCCTATGTCTATGGTGTAAAAGGAAGATATGACGAAAGAGAAAGTGATATCGATGCAGATAGAGAACACTTAAATGAAGCGAGTAGGGAATTATATTTCCAAGAACTTCGTGAAGAAATGAGAAGAATTAGTGCTGCAAGAAAGGAAGGTGAGCCGGAACTTTTCATTCCTTCTGACAAATTTAATCGAGGTATTGGGAACTATGCTGGTAAGAACTACACAATAAGAGGAGAAAAATTCGAAGGAACTGATGAAGAATATGAAGCATATTTGATCAGTGTTTTACCTACTGAAGAAGATGAATACAAACTAATGAATGATTATATGAAACAAGATTGGATTCAATACCGAGAATGGAAAGGTAAATGATTTTGGGTTGGTGAATATATGCAACATGTAGCGTTATTAGCCTTCGATAAAGAAAAGTGCAAACCCTTCTTTGATAGATTAACTGAATTATTCTATGAACATCATCATTCAGAAATGCAAGATTCTGAAGAATACGAAAAATTACTTTACATGGTTAAGAAACCATATGACAACAATATGTTAGATATGATTGACAAATGGATGGGATTAGAAAAAAGAGAATGGAGAGAAGAAACAACTAGAGAAGTGAAATTAGCATTGTATGCGATTAGATATCCAGATACACTTCTACTAGATAGTTTCACAGAGAATCCAAGATCAGATATCAAAAGACTTTCCGCATATTTGCATTTCACTCATCATACATACGCAATTTGGGATGAAGATACAAGAAAAGGATTAGAGAAAATTGGAATTTATATACCTGAAACAAAGATTGCTGACCCTTTCATCTATGGAGCGTATGTAAGTGCTATTGAATTATTGAAAGATGTCGCTCCATTTACATGCTTCCTTGAACATGATGTTCCGAGGCAGAGATTATTCCAGTCAGCTCTTGCTGCATATGGAAGAGAAGAATGAGCAATACCTATTGGCTATGACCATTACGTATGTGTATGCAAGTACGTACTGTGGCAGTCATAGGAGCAGGAACAATGGGTTCAGGTATTGCTCAAGTTTGTGCCCAAAGTGGCTGGCAAACAAGAATTTTTGATGTTTTTCCTGAAAGTTTAGACAAGGGAGTTGAGAAAATATTCTCATTCTGGGACAAGGGAATAGAAAAAGGAAAAACGACAGATAATGAAAAAGAAAAATGGAGCCTGAATCTAAAAGTTTGTTATGAAATTGCAGAGGCTTTGGAAAATGTCGATTTAGTAATTGAAGCGGTTCCAGAGATTATGCATCTCAAAAAAGAGATTTTTTTGAAAATCGAAGATTTAGCGCCGATACATGCTATTCTAGCAACTAATACTTCAAGTCTACCAATTTCAGAGATTGCAAATACTACAAATTGCCCTGAAAGAGTTATTGGGATGCACTTTTTTAATCCTGTTCCAATAATGAAACTTCTTGAGCTTGTTAAGCATGAAAAATGTTCTAAAGAAACTATTGAATTAGCTAAATCAGTGGGCCAGGAAATGGGTAAAGAGACTATCTTAGTCAATGATGTCCCAGGATTTGCCACCAGTAGGCTCGGAGTTGTACTTGGAAATGAAGCAATCAAGATGCTATCTCAAGGAGTAGCTTCAGCCAGCGATATAGATACTGCTATGAAACTTGGATATAAACACCCTATGGGTCCATTGGAACTTTCCGACTTAGTAGGTTTAGACGTGAGGAGAGATATTTTGAATAGTCTGGCTGAATCTTTTGATGATGAGTCATATAGACCTCATCCTATGTTGAACAACTTAGTTTCAGAAGGGAGTTTAGGACGAAAAACAAAGAAGGGAATCTATGTTTGGGATGAAAATGGTAAGAAAGAAAGGGATGACTTGCCAATATAGGTGTCAGCATGTCAGATATTCTTGTTGAATTATTAGGAATTATTGCTGGGACTCTCGGTGTAATTGCATGGGTCCCTCAATTAAATGAAGTTTGGAAACAGAAAAAACATGAAGGAATTTCATTACCCACATTATACTTAATCTGTACAGCATTATTATTGTGGCTGGTTTATGGATTTATCATTGGATCAATCGCNA
Organism: Methanobacteriota archaeon; assembly: GCA_002685315.1. Next base: position 6,653 of record NYXJ01000006.1, on the reverse strand, counting down.
TAATCATCTCAAACCTTGCNGCATTATATTGNATTCTNATTATAATTTTCGGAGTAAATAAATTGAGAAAAACTGATGCTTATTTATTCTTCACCAAAATTTGGGTTTCTCTTATCCAAAAATGAAGATACACCTTCCACAAAATCAGGAGTTAAAGAGGAATTAGTGATTAATAACTTCTCAAATTCTAGTTGAGTTTCCATAAAAGTTGAGGTTGACGCATCAATTAATTGCTTGGTAGATCTACGACTTGATTCAGCCCAACTTCCCCATTTTTCTGCTACTTTAATGGCACTTTCAATAAGTTCTTCAGATTCCACTAACTCATCAACGGCACCATATTCTAGTGCTTTATTACCATCCCATATTTCATTATTGAAAAAGAATTTTTTTGCTTTTTGGGTCCCAACAAGTCTGGGGAGTAACCACGTAGTGCCGCCATCTGGAGATAAACCTAGAGAAAAGAATGCTGCAGCTAGCTTTGCTTCTGGGACACATACTCTATAATCAGCACAGAGGGCTAAACCTAACCCTCCACCGGCAGCGGAACCATTTATTGCCGCAATAAAGATTTTCTCAGACGCACGAATTTTCAATTGCATAGGATGGAGAAGTGAGGTCAGACCTCCTACTAAATCGGCAATACTACCGTTATCAATTGCAGAAGCAAATGAATCTATATCGGCTCCAGAACAAAAGAACTTTCCATTCCCTGTCATTATTATTGATTTAATTGATGAATCTTCCAATAAGTCATCCATAATATCCGACATTGATTTCATTGATTCCATATTCAATCCGTTTCTTGATGTTTCTGCTGATAAAGTGAGCAAAGACACTCCTTTAGATAGATGTTCAACTGTAATAGTCATGAATATCCGAGTAGGTACACACTATTAGAATGCGTGAATATCTAAAGTGAGTACTCCTCGCACTGTCCATGCATACACGGGATCAACTGTATATCGATGGAAAATGGGTTCAACCAACAGGGACTGGTAGTATAGATGTAATTAATCCTGCAACAGAAGAAATAATAGGGAAAATTCCAGTTGGTTCTAAAAAAGATATTGATATTGCGGCCTCGGCTGCAAGAATTGCATTTGATTCTTGGTCAAAAAGCAGTATAGAGACAAGAATAAATATTCTAAATGCTCTTTCAAATGCATTGAAGGAAAGAGGAGAAGATATCGCTCAAACAATTACTGCTGAAGTTGGAACACCAATTGGATATTCTAGAGTAGCAATGGTAGGAACACCCAGAGTTGTTTCTAGAAGTTATGCAAAAATTCTAGAAAATTTTGATTGGGAAGAAAAAGTGAGAAACTCAATTATTTGTAAAGAGCCAATAGGTGTTTGTGCATTCATCACACCTTGGAACTTTCCTCTGCACCAAATTATTGGCAAAGTCGCTCCTGCTATTGCTGCTGGCTGTACAATGATATTAAAACCATCAAAAGAAGCACCTTTAAGCGCATTTATTCTAGCAGATATATTACATGAAATTGGATTACCATCTGGCGTTTTTAACTTAGTTTCGGGGCATGGATCTGAAATTGGAAATTATATGTCGAGTCATCCAGAAGTCGATATGGTCTCGTTCACTGGATCAACAGGAGCAGGGATTTCAGTAAGTGAAGCGGCAGCAACTACCGTAAAGAGAGTTACATTAGAGCTAGGAGGTAAAAGTGCAAATGTAGCCCTAGAAGATGCTGATCCAACTTTGGTAGCAAAGAAAGCCATAGGAGCTTGCCATCAAAATAGTGGACAAACATGTTCTGCACTAACGAGACTCATTATCCCTGAATCTATGAGTGATGAAGTTTACGAAATCATTGCAGATAAGAATAATTCCTATACAGTAGGTGACCCTTTGGAAGAAAGCACAAGATGCGGCCCCATGGTGAGTTTAAGACAACAGAAAAGTGTCAGTAAGTATATTGAATCTGGAATAAATGAGGGAGCTACTTTGATTTCAGGAGGACTGGGTATGCCAGAAGGCATTTCCAAGGGGTATTATGTGAAACCAACTATATTTGCGAATGTTTCCCCAAATATGAAAATCTGGAAAGAGGAAATATTCGGTCCTGTTTTAGTGATTACGACTTACAAATCAGAAGAGGAAGCTCTTNTATTAGCAAATGATTCAATATATGGTCTATCTGGTGGGGTATGGTCTAAAGATGAGGAAAGAGCAATAAAATTTGCTAAAGACATGAGGACGGGGCAGGTTAGCGTAAATGGTGGAGCATTCAATGTTAGTGCACCTTTTGGCGGTTACAAACTTTCAGGGAATGGAAGAGAACTTGGGGCTCATGGGCTTAATGAGTTTCTAGAGATTAAATCTATACAACTTTAGAAAACAATCTTCACTATTTTCCAAGCCATTTAGGTGATTCTCGATTTAAGAAAGCATTAACTCCTATTTCCTTATCTTCAGTATCAAATAAGGCCACAAATTCTGATCTCTCCATGCGCACACCTTCGCTAAATGGTAGATCTAGTGAGGCGCGGACCGCACGTTTTGCAACTTTCGTAGTATGGGGGGATTTTCTCGCAATATTTTCTGCTAACTGCATAGTAGTTTGTTTAAGCTGTTCTGGAGTAGTTACTGAATTTACTAAGCCATAAGAAAGCGCTTGTTCAGAATCAATCATATCTCCTGTAAGTACCATTTCCAATGCTTTACCGTATCCAATTAGTCTACATAATCTCTGAGTACCTCCACCTCCTGGAATCAATCCTAGATTTATTTCAGGCGTCCCAAATTTCGATCTATTGGAGGCTATTCTAATATCGCAAGAAAGCGCCAATTCAGTACCTCCACCCAAAGCAAAACCATCAATCATAGCTATTGTTGGTTTAGAAAGATTCCATACCTTTTCCCAAGCATTATCTTCAAAGAAAGGCCTGACATCATCTGAATTTTTTCCTACAAATTCAGAGATATCTGCACCTGCTGCAAAAGAAAATGGTTTTGATTTACGGCCTTCAAGAGGAGAATTTGGAGGAGCACCAGAGATTACAATTACTCTAATTAAATCGTTAGATTCAGCCATTTCACATGCTTCTTTCAAGGATTTATGAGAATCAGAATTTAACGAATTTAGTTTATCTGGGCGATTTAATGTCCAAATTGATATTAGCCCCCCCTCTGGAAATGTATCTTCAACTGGAATGTTTTCGATTAGTAGGATATCATCGTTCATGCATTGTCGAAGAGGAATGAATGTTTGAAAGTACGGTTGGCTCAATTTCATTCTTTTTCTAGATGAGGCGGCGGCATAGGAGGAAGCCCAGGTGGAGGAGGCATAGGAGGAAGCCCAGGTGGAGGAGGCATAGGGGGAAGCCCCTGAGGGAATTGAATATCAGTATCTACAACCAATGTATCTATTTTTGTTTGCCCAGTTTCATTTTTCTTACTTTCAACTACTAAAGGGATGGTTAGTTTTAAAATTCTATTATTATCAATCCTAACATAAGATACTCCAAGAGGTTTACTATCATCATATTCTTCAGATTCTTCTAATATTGTAAGTCCATGATTTGGATCATTCAATAAAGTGGCAAGATCTTCACCATCTTCTACTTCAGTCCATAAACGAGCTTTTGCTGCCCTTCTTTCTGCTAAGGCCATTCTTCTCTTCCTTTCTANTGTTNAACGAATTTCTGCTTGTCTAGATCTACGTTGATCAACAAAATTTTCTATTTCCGATTCCATTTCAGATTGAGCATCGGATGTGATGACCAATTTTTTAGCAAGTTTAGTACCTTCAACCGCTCCAACATTAATACCATCAAAATTAGGAAGAGGAGGTAGTATTTCGGTCACCTCTTCATCCATAGAGGTTGCCTCCGGTAGAGGCAAAGGTGGCAAAGGTGGGGGGACAATAGATAATTTTTTACGACTTCTTTGGAGCTTCTCTTCGTTTAGGTTATTAACGGGTTCTTGTCTTTTTTCTGAATCTAATTCAACTTGAGGAATTATTATGTTTTTGGATTTAGACTCAGTAATGATTTTCGGAGGAGAAGATATCAATTTTTGATTACCAGTAAACATCAATATTGCTAGTATAGATAATAATACGACTCCACCGGCAATTTGAGAAATAAAATCTAGTCTTCCTTGGAAAATAAGAAACAAGCAAGAGCCAAATATGAATGAGAACCAACCAGTTATTCTCATCAAGGAAGGCATAATATCATCTCTGGGAGTGGGGGCCCTATCTTCACTTTGACGGAAGGCTGAGTTTATCATAAAGAATCCTCAGAGACTCTCCNCGATGAGATTTAGANTCCTTTTCATAATCCTGCATCTCTCCAAAAGTACGACCATCACCAGAATCTGGAATGAATATTGGGTCATAACCAAAGCCATTTGAGCCTTTTATTTCAGTTGATATACTGCCAAGACATTTTCCTAGTGCACGAAAATATACACCATCTCTATATAAAATCGAACAAGCACGATATTCTGCATTACGATTCGATTCATTCTCAAGAAGTTTTATTATTCCTTGGTTCCCCACAGTTCTAAAAAAATAAGAGGAATAAACGCCAGGGAAATCANCTAGAGATTCGATAAATAAACCAGAATCTTCTACTAGTAAAGCATGATTCTCAAAATTAGTACCTGAAATTAACTCTAAAGCCTGCTGAATTTTAAATTCAGATACAATTTCTATTTTTGAGGATTGGGGTTCGATAATTTTTGGAGCTAAGCCATTGATAAGAAACTGTTCAATTTCATAACCTAACTCGGATAAAGTCTGATTCGCTTCAATAACTTTATTTTTATTACTGGTCAGAAATAGTACCTTCATAATAATCACTAACTTATCTAGGCATGGTACCTTACTCGACCTCTAATTGAATTAAATCTTTCAATAACATCTGGCCCTGATGGAGNAATATTATNAGAAGAATTAGACAGATAGCCATCAATCATTGATTCTACCGCGCTATTTTCTTGATAATGGCTTGCATTAAGGCATTCATGTAAAACTTGTAGATCAAGACCTAAATGTTCTATTTCAGGTGAAATTTTAGAAAGCCCGAAATCAATTAAAGTCAATTCTCCATCATCATTTATCATGACATTATGTGTAGTCAAATCTCCATGCGATATTCCTAATTCATGTAATTGACGTATTAAGCCACCAAATTTCTTAATATGTTCAATATTAGATTCGCCATTCAACAAAGATTCATACAAAGTTACACCTTCTACTTCCGATAAAATAATCCAACCTTCATCTATATCTACGTCAAATAGTGAAGGAGATGGAACTGTAGTTGAATGCAATTTTCTTAATACCCTGACTTCTACTGAAAGTCTTTGACGTGTTAATCGCCTATCTAAATCAGGGTGACGATATGAGCGATGATTGCGTTTTTTGAAAATAGCTTTCTCCCCCATCCAATACCCTGAAAATACGGTTGCTTCAGCGCCTTGATGAATCATTTTGGAAGGTTTCCACAATGGCACCGACTCATCACCCATGTGTACCGGAGATGACATACCTTGAAAGAGGTTAAACCTGACCAATGAGTGAAATTACATGTCTATGGACCTACCGGAAGCACCTAAAACTCAGGGGAAAGTGATTCCTAAGATATATTCTGAAAAGAAAATCGAAGAAGAAGCGGAGAGGCTAATCAACGCGATAAAGCAGCCTGAAAGATGGACACTGGAACACTGTAAGACAATAGCCGCATATACTTTAGAGATTAATGAACTAAAAAAAGAAAAAGATGTTTATCTTATCGCTCATTCATATCAAACACCAGACATCATCTATGGNGTAGCCGACGAAGTTTCAGATAGTTATTCACTNTCTAAATCTGCTAGGGACGCTNAACAACAGATTATTCTTTTTTCTAGTGTTAGATTTATGGCTGAAACTGCGAAAATACTCAGTCCGAATAAATTAGTTATACATCCATCGCCAGAAGCAGGGTGCTCATTATCGGAAAGTATTACTGCAAAAGATGTGAGAAAATTAAAGGAAAAATATCCNGGAGTTCCGGTNGCTTGCTATATCAATACCACAGCNGAAGTAAANGCCGAAGTAGATGTATGTGTTACAAGTAGTAATTATCTAAAAATATGTGAAAATTTACCAGGAGAAAAATTAATTTTTGTTCCAGATAAATTTATGGGTGAGCACTTACAAAAGTCATTANTTGGAAANAAAGATGTNATCATTTATGATGGAGTATGTGAAGTTCATGCATTATTTACNGGTGANAAGATTCTATCGTGGAGAGAAAGAGCGAATGANGCAGGGATTGATCTTCAGGTACTAAGTCATCCTGAATGTTCNGNAGATGTNCTAGAAGAGAGTGATTTCATAGGTAGTAGTGAAGTACTGATAAAAGAATCTATTAAATTNGGNAAAGAAGGGAAAAATAATATTATGTTAATTACTGAATGTGGGACTGCTGANAGAGTNTTAGCGGAAACTAATGATGANATGAATATTATTGGAGCNTGCGTAATGTGCAGACATATGAAGACCACNCTNTTNGAAGATATACTNCAGTCATTGAGNGACCCAAGAGAGGACCAAATAATTAATTTAGAACAAGAAGTTATTGAAAAGGCAAGATTCTCTCTAGAAGAGATGTTTAGATATGCTGAAATTTAATTA
>NYXJ01000005.1 GCA_002685315.1 Methanobacteriota archaeon | reverse complement strand
TTCAATTCCTTCGGGCACATATTTACTTGTATCTCCTTGCTCAGACTGGAAATAACGATCATGAGCACCTTTGCTCATTGCACCCACAGAACCCATTCCGCGATATACTTTGTATGACCTACCTTGGTAAAGAATCACTTCACCAGGAGCCTCGTCAGTTCCAGCAAGAAGGCTTCCCACCATGACACAATCTGCACCTGCAGCAATTGCTTTGGCTATGTCTCCGCTAAACTTAATTCCTCCATCTGCAATTACAGGTATGTCTAATTTCTTACATACAGAAACCACACTCTGGACCGCAGTTAATTGAGGCACCCCTACGCCTGAAACAATTCTAGTAGTACAAATAGAGCCAGGGCCAATACCGACTTTAATCGCATTTGCACCCGCAGCAATCAAAGCATCAGCAGCAGCAGCAGTAGCTACGTTACCTGCAATTATCTGGGAATCTGTACCGACTATTTCTCTAATTTTTGCGACTGTGTGCAATACACCGTGAGAATGTCCATGTGCTGTATCAACTACTACTGCGTCAGCTCCCGCCTCAAATAATGCGATCGCTCTTTGGATTCCTTTCTCACCGGTTCCAGTCGCTGCTGCAACTCTCAAACGGCCATGTTTATCTTTACATGATTCGGGGTTATCTCTACTGCGCTGAATATCTCTGACTGTCATCATCCCAGTACATTTCCCTTCAGAATCTACAACTAATAATTTCTCTATTCTATGTTTATGTAACAATTTTTTAGCATATTCTGGATCTACATGTTCGGGTACCGTGACCAAATCCGTAGTCATCATTGAAGATACAAGCTGATTGTCATCATCAACAAACCTAATATCACGATTTGTAATAATACCTACTAGTTTGTCATCATCATCAATTACAGGTAAACCAGAAAATCCATGTTTGTCTTTCAAATGACGCATTTCCCCTATAGTTGTTGAAGGTTTAATTGTAATCGGATCTAATACCAATCCTGACTCAAATCGCTTTACAGAGTTCACCTTCGATGCTTGCTCTTGGATTGTCATATTCCTGTGAATAACACCTATTCCACCCGCCTGGGCTAAAGCAATAGCCATACGAGATTCGGTTACTGTATCCATTGCAGCAGACATTATTGGTATATTCAAAGAAATCGTAGCAGTAAGTTTAGTTTTCAGCTTAACTTGAGCTGGAAGAACTGCTGATTCAGCAGGTAACAAAAGTACATCATCAAATGTCAAAGCTTCTGGTATGCTGTCCTGTGCCATTAAAGATGGCCTAGACCATTCCTATTTCAATGGTTCCATAATAGCATATGAAATTATCAATATCAAATCAAAAAAAAATTAATTTTGCTTTCCTTCAATAGCGATTATTATCATAGCAGCACCCAATATAACTTTACGATCTATCTGATTTTCGGGTGGAATTTCTACCGTGAGCTTTTGAATTATCGGATTAATCTTCTGTGTAAAATGAATTGGTGAATGACCTGGGCAAGATAATGCAAACTTTTGAGGGAAAGCGAATTTTGCAAATGGTACAAAACGACGAATGAGCGCATTCATCATACTGTCTTCTTTAATCTCACCATATTTTTGATTATTAGAATCATAAAGAGAATAAGAGTCCTGAAGTAGTGATTTACCTCCCTGACGCTGTANCCCTCCTATATTCTCGCCAGTATTTGNATCTGTGAAGTCATAAGATTGCGACCANANATCAANNANTCCACGTGCCTTAATTTTCAAAATTTCGTGAGACTGAGAGTCATCAGAAAATACTCTAATATCCTCTTTCAACTTCAATGCTTTTTGTTTCGAATATCCAATTAATTCCTCTTGATTGTCATCTAGATAGATGTGAAATTCTTCACCTAAAACCTTCAATAATTTTTTCCTAATGAGATATTGATTGCTTTCTAATAGTCCTGTCATCAAACATTCGTAGAGGTGGGGAGTGATAGTCTATTCGCCTACAAGATATCTTCTTGTGATACGTATAATTGAAATCAGAAGCTTGATTGGAGGATTCATCTGACACAGCCCCTCTGTGGGAATTGATGTCTGAGTTGATGCCTATGCAAAGCCCTGTGACTAAAATTGAGCCAAAAATAGCTGCTCGTCTAGCGAAACAAAGTTATCACTTAGTTGGAGAACATGGTGGAGTAAAGGTTTGTCATTGGACAAAGCAAAGTCTAATCGCGGATAGATCCTGTTACAAAGGTACATTTTACGGAATTGAAAGTCATGGCTGTATGCAAATGGCTCCCAATGTAGATACCTGTAATTTNGCATGTACATATTGTTGGAGAGAACCACATTCTGATGCTTTGACAAAAATTGATGATGANCCCTATGANTTATTCTTGCAATCTGTAAAGGCACATAGAAGATTATTGACAGGTTTTGGAGGCCACCCGTCTGTCCCTAGAGAAAAATGGTTAGATGCTCAAGATCCAAAGCATGTTGCAATATCTCTTAATGGAGAGCCTACTCTATATTCTCGCTTAGGAGAATTNCTAGACATTTGNCATCAACATGGAGTTTCAACATTTTTGGTAACTAATGGCTCTTTACCGAAAGTAATTGAAAAACTGGATACACTACCAACTCAACTCTATGTTAGTGTAGATGCGCCAAACAAAGAAATTTTTGATCGAATATGTAAACCAAAGTTTGATCAGTCGGCCTTTGAAAAATTAGAACAAACATTGGAACTTCTTCCAAGTTTGGATACAAGAACAGTTTGTAGACACACACTAATCAAAGGAGAATCACTTGGTCANTGGAAAGACTATGCAAGACTAGANAATATAGCTGATCCAGATTTTATTGAGGCGAAAGGTTACATNTANGTAGGAAATTCACAATCTAACCATACTATTGAAAATATGCCTTCTCATGATGAAGTTATGGATTTCTCGAGAAATCTAGCACCATTAGTTGGAAGAGAAGTTCTATCTGACCGTAGAGAGAGCAGGGTTGCACTAATTGGAAAAGAAATGATTCCAGTNACTTTGCCTACAAAAATTAGAGATTTACCAAAAGATTTGGGTATAGCGAAACCTCAGAAATTTACACTACCACAACTCTAGGGACAATCTAGGCTTGTATCATAGGTCTACTAGAACCACATTCAGGACATAACTGATCTTCGCTTCCTGCATAATCATATTTACATGCTGGACAATGAGAAGATAATACCATTGCATTAGTTCCTGAAGACACTGATACCTTATCTTCATCAACTCTCTCTAAATGAAGATAATCTCTATCAATCTCGGACATTTCAAATCGACCAGGGCCTCCTAAGCCAAGAAGAACATCTGGAGGAAGAGTTATGGTACCTGTATCATCAATAATTAATTCTCTTGAGTCAGATAGGTCACCAATATCTACGTCAGTACCATGCTGAGCAATAAAACGCCCTTCTCTGAGTTCTAGAGAGCGCTCACAGAAAGAGGCTACTTCACGATTGTGAGTAACTAACAGAAATGCAACCTCACTTTCTTTGTGGAGTGTTTTGAATAACTGCAGAACTTCTCTACTTGTTATTGGATCTAAAGAACCGGTAGGCTCATCAGCCAGGATTAATTTTGGATCCGTAATTAATGCCCTAGCAATTGCAACTCTTTGTTGCTCACCCCCAGAAAGTTCTTCTGGCATTCCGTACGATCTCTCACCCATTCCGAGTTTATCTAGAAGTACCTGTGCCTTTGGTCGCGCCTTTCTTGCGAGAACTCCTTGATGAATAAGAGGCTGAGCAACATTATCAAGCGCGTTAAGATGGGGAAGTAAGTTAGAATCTTGGAAAATGAAAGAAACTGTCTTCTGCCTTAAATTAACTAACTGCTTACCCGTCAACCTAGTCATCCTAGTTCCCGCTAACTCTACTGATCCTGCTGATGGCTTCATTAGTCCTCCTAAGCACTTGAGCAGCGTTGACTTACCTGAACCGGATGGCCCTACAACTGCTACCGCCTCTCCTTCGTACATGGAAACACTTAGACCTCTTAGTGCGACTACATTACCATCTTCTGCATTGGACTCATATACGTGATAAATAGAGTTTGCACGTAGTATTTCATTTGGTTTATCGGACATCTTACTCACCTTTTAATACTGTAGCCAAATCAGAGTCAAGTGCTCTTCTAGTCGTAAATAGTAATGATATAATTACGGCTACGAGAACTAATCCATTAACTGCAACAATTTCAAACCATGGCCACACTAAGTCTCTATCAATAGGGTTACTCTGACCAAGGAATAATTGGAAAATAAACCCGAATACACTAAAGAAGCCGTTAAATGATTCTGAAACGGCTAGACCAAGAGTAACGCCCAAAACCATACTAACTAGGAGAATAGACATTATTTCGAAAAGTACTAGGCGAATAACCTGATTAGGGCTCGCACCTATTGCTTGTAATATTGCTAATTCTCTTTTTCTCTGGCTCAAAACTAGAGAAAGGAATACGAATGCTGATGATATCGATGCTAAAGCTGCTACCACGAACATCATACTAAGTAAGCCAGGTGTACCGAATATCAAACCACCATTACGTTCATTTTGTTCGTGAGCAGTAGACCAATCTGATGCAGATACAACTCCAGTATTACTCTTTATGTCCGCACTCAAAAGTTCCAACGCATTTGCGCATTCTGTATTAATTTCATCACACAACTCAAACATCCATATAGAAGATGTGTGCGAATCAACGATTTGATTACCTACTAGTTCTCTGTAAGAACCCTCGCCAATTACTATTGCTGAGGATGCTTCTATTGAGGTAATACCTGGAACCCATTGATGTCGNCCAGCATAATTTACTGTAGACTCAGTAGTTCCAGTTTCAACAGGAAGCCCAAATTCATTTAGTTCATACGTAGTGTATTGTAATGTCAGCGATTTTCCTATTGAAGGGAAGTCTAAAGATTCACGGGCAGCAGTACCAGCAGTATATCCGCCGAGACGCCACGTCTCTGACATATCTTCAATGTCGTTTCCCGGAATTGCCTGATTATCCCAAATCAACGTGTCCTGATGACCATCAAATACAACCCAAGTAAGTAGCAAATTCCCTTCCTCTTTGGTCTGAGTCAGAGTCCTAGCTACAGAAGTCATAGAAGATATATCAGTGATGTCATTATCTCCGATAGAATTTATCGAAAGCATAATTTGATTACGGGCTTCGTCTTCAGTTAGTGAACTATCAAATTGGACCATCAGATCAGCACCATTCTGAGCATTAGTTGTCCTTTCATCGACCATTGTACCAGTGTGACCCTGAACAGCAGCTAGAGTTACTATAGATAGAGTCAACAAGAGAATCAATGATAAGCGGCTTACAGAAGAACTTGAACCAGAACCACTCAGACCTCTTCTTATATCTGAAATTGCCGGAGACCAGCCGAATAAACGATTCAATATTTGAGGTCCTGATGCCCCAATTTGGGAAAGAACCAATGCACCCCCGATCCAAAGGAAGAATGGACCTAGTAAGAGAAGAACTGAGTTAAGAATAAAATTACTTATTATCCCTCCACTCCCAATTGGTCCGTATCCACCATTAGATTGAATCCAGCTCTCGATAAATGCAAAGAGACCTATACCAAAAGTTAACCAGTGCAATATGTAGAAAGGTTCTCTTTCGTTGCTAACTTTTCTTACACCTTCATCAATTTCCATGTTGAGGAACCTTTTGGTCGTTACAGATCCTCTCCAATAAGCGATTGCTAACGTTAGTATACCGACTAATACTGTTGAAGCAACGCTAAGAATTGGATCAACACTAAATTCTCCTTCCTCAGTAAATCTGAGGAAACCAACGGCTCGGAGTACTATTTCAACAGCGCCTGTCGCTAATAGATAGCCTAATCCCCAGGCCACGGAACCTATTGCAAAAACTTCAATCATCATCATCCTAGACAAAGTATCTTGAGTCCCTCCAATTACTCTATGAATGGCNACTTCTCTTCGTCTCTGCTCTAGAGAAAGTTGTAATCCATAAAGTAATACAACAAATGAAAGCGCAACTATAGGTATTACAAGGATATAATCGAAGACTTGGATTATACCCAAGAAAATATTAAGGAAAGTTATTGTACCAGAGATTAGATCTACATATTCTACAGATATCAGAATCGTATCAGAACCATTACTTACTTCAAAATAGCGAGGGACTGAAGATTTTTCAGTACCTGTTTCATTTCCATTTGAATCATATACTGGGACAAAGCCCTCTGTTGATTCCAAATTATTTTGTAAATCATTGAGCCAATTTGTTGCGTCACGAGTTGAAGATGTTGGTAGTTGGGTTCGATCTACTGAAACACCAAGATATCCATGATCATTCTGCATAAGAATTGTTTTCTGCTCATCAGTAAGTACAGAGTCTGTAACCATTACTGGATTGAAAAGTAATGTAGGGTTTCCAAAACTCTCTTCATAAATTGCTGCAAGTGTGAGGTTTGTTACGGTCATAGTGTCTTTGCAGAATATCCTCTCAACCTCGTAATTAGGATCTAGAATAGTCTTACATTCTTCAAATGCCTCTACTGCTTCACTGATNTCATAAGTTTCTGTTACATAAGAAAATGTCAGAGCATCTATCTTTCCATTTATCTCGATACCAGCCGCACTTGCTATTTTAGATGGCAAAACNACTGATCTATTATTTTCAGCATCAAGCTGAGTAGCAGGCCAATCACCAAAAATTACAGTATCTGCATGTCTCTTGCCTAATTCACCATCCCAAATTCCATCACCATAGAATCTTATTGTACGTTGATCATTTATTGGGGGGCCATTTTCAGATGCTTCGGTGTAATCCCAACTTACATTTGACCAGTCAGAAGTTGTACTATTNATTAATTCCACATTCAAGGGCTGTGGATTAGCGAAATCTGAATCAAAAAATCCNGAAATTCGTATCCCTTGACGCCCAAAAACAAGGCCACAATCTGAAAACTCATCTCTATCAGTAATGTCATCACAAAATGATTCCCATACGGAAGAGTCATTGGTTCGACCTTCCCAATTCCCTGTCGGGTCCTCTTGAAAATCTATCTTTGCATCGAATACATCGTTTCCAAGTGAGGCTTGGAAAAATGTTTGATTAAGTCCTACTGCATACCCCAAAACAGTAGTCATTACAAGAGATGCAAGGAATACACCAGCAAAAATTGCTAATCCTCTTTCCCTTCCTCTCCATGCACTCTGAATCGCTAAACGTAAATTATTTGGAGCAGCTAAAAAATTCTGTCTGAATGATTCAACCCATCCATCTATCCGTCCCCTCAATGAACGTTTTTCAAAATTAAGATTCGGGTCAGAAAGAATCTTGATCCATAACTTAAAACGGCGGAATCGCTTAATGCTCTGTTTAATAGAAGCAATGAAGAAAATTACTGATATCCAAGATATTATCATAATAGGAATAACTTCTGAAAACAATGTATTCAAATCCATCAGTTCACCTCCTCGATTCCCCATGCTGAGCGAATATCAGATGCTGCTGTAGTTCCGTCTTTCAGAAGTAGCATTCTATCAGCCATAGATGCTTGTAGAGGATCGTGAGTGACCATCAGAATTGAGATTCCATCGTCGCGACAGAGGTCTTGGAAAAGATGTATTATCTCTTGAGCACTCTTAACATCGAGATTTCCTGTAGGTTCATCTGCGAGTATTAAAGACCTTGATCCAGATATCGCACGTGCGACTGCAACTCTCTGTTGTTGGCCACCAGATAATTGATCAGGGATGAAATTCATTCTGTCTCCCAATCCTACTCTTTCAAGTGCATTACGCGCCCTATTTTCTGCTTCAGCTGTTGAGACACCTGATAGCTCTAAACTGAAAATTACATTGTCAAGAGCTGTGAGTCTCTCAACAAGATGGAAATCTTGGAAAATCCATCCCACTCCTTTTCTGCGTACATCAACGACTTTATTCGGTGATTTGGTACCATATTCGAAAGTCCCCAGATTTATTTTGCCCGAGTCAGCTTCAAGTAAGCCACCAATGATATTCAATAAAGTACTCTTGCCACAACCACTGGGCCCCATCAAACTAACTAATTCGCCCTTCTCAACTTTGAGATTTATTCCTTTCAAAACCTCTAGTCTCCTTCTGCCTGAACCAAAGCCTTTCTTTAGATTATCAACTGACAGCACGACTTTCGCATTTACAGTTGGTTTAAACAGTTATTGTATTTTTGACAATACAATATTTATTTCTTCGAGCACTCTTTTAATGAAGAAAGTGAAACAATCTGAAGAGTTTCCTCATGTGTAGATTCTAGAATAACTGGGCAGGCGAGGCCTAGATTATATGCATCTTGCCAAGTTTGAGCACACACACACCATCTATCTCCTGGTTTTAATCCAGGAAAATTAAACTGAGGGGCTGGCGTAATTAAATCGTTACCTCTAGATAAAGCAAAATCAAGAAAATCCCTAGTAACTTCACAGCAAACAGTGTGAAGGCTTCTATCTCTTCTATCAGTATTACAGCAACCATCTCTAAACCAACCAGTTAATGGCGCAAGTGAACATGTTTGTAATTCAGAACCAAGTACGTTAAATGATGGTAGCATAATAATCAATAATCCTATTCTTCAAAAAGGGAATCGTAAGCCTTAGACAATGCAATTCCATGAGCAACGGGGCTTAATAAATTTCGAACGTGCTGGATCAATTTATTATTCGTTTGACGTTCTTTACCTTTGTTCATTTTCCATTCTGAATGAATGCCCTCAACAGCATCAATCCAAGCTCTTAATTCATCAATCGGTAAGAGATAATTAATTGGAATAATTTCATTATGTGCAGCGGAATTTGAGGCTAACACTTTACATCCTGCAGCCATAGCTTCCGCAGGTGGATAACCAAAACCTTCTGACACACTAGGGAATAGTAATGCTTCTGCATGCTGAAATGAGGCAATTAGTTGTTCTTCATTCAATCTAATTTCACTACCAATATTTACTAGATTGATCTCTTTCGATATCTCAGGATCTAGTCCAGAAATTATATCTTTTACTAAATCTAATCTTTTCCTGGGTTCATCGCTACCCACAGTAATTATCAAACATTTTTCAGAATCATGGAAATTACTAATCAATTCAGAAGACTTAGGATTTAATTCCGGATTCCAATAATCAACATCAATTTGATGTCTAACAAGTGCTGTTTTCTTATTAGGAAAAAGACGTTGTACTTCATTTCGTGTTGATTCGGAAATACAAATTAATAAATCAGCACGATTTAGTCCAGATTTTAATTTATTGATATCAAATTTACGTATTGAATTTGGATTATTTTCACCTACATCAATTATATCATTATCTAATTTGATTTTTCTAGGACTGATATGGAATAAATCATGAACTGTGACCGCCACAGGAATCTTACTATTTTTAGGTACTAAATGAGCTTGCTCTTGATCTGTAATATGTAATAAATCGGCAGTTGTGGATTCTGTTTTT
>NYXJ01000004.1 GCA_002685315.1 Methanobacteriota archaeon | reverse complement strand
GATGCATTTGAGAATATTGAGAAAATGCCCTTGGCAGCAGCATCTGTTGGCCAAGTACATAGAGGGAAATTAAAAACAGGCGAAGAAGTAGTTGTTAAAATAATTAAAAATCAAAATTCTAAAACATTTAGAAGAGATGTAGAGAGAATGAGAAGATGGCTCAGAATTTTCCTTTTCTTTAATAGAAAACTTCGTAGAGTGGGTAATCCTGTAGCTTTACTGAATCACGTTGCAGATTACACGACCAGAGAACTCGACTTACGTAATGAAATCAAAGGGGCGGAAGAACTAGAAGAAATAAAATATGAGATTTCTAAGAATTTTCCTATGGATTTGTTGCGATTTCCGAAATATTGGTCTGAATTATCTAATGAAGATGTTTTAGTTTCTGAGTTTATTGAAGGTAAATCTTTAGAAGACGGGATTGAAGAAAAATCACTCACTTGGGATACTCTATTACAATTATTCAGAATTCATGGTGCTTATCTATTTGGAATCGGTACTTTCCATGGAGACTTACATCCTGGAAATTGTATCATAGATAATGAAGGAAAGTTTGTTTTCATTGATAATGGAGCAATATGTCATGCTCCTTCGAAAGTCAATTTATCACTTTTCCAATTCTTTGAGCATTTATCTGCAAACAACTTCAAGGAAGCCTTTGATTCACTTCTTGGTTTGTCCGATTCTCCACTGACGTCTAATAATTTAGATAATTACTACAAAGAAATGGATAAAATTTATGACGGTTTTGAAACTCAATCAGTCGGTGAGAAAAGTTTGACTCGGATAATGATGCAAACAGTTCAGGCTGCGGTAGAAAAAGCAGGAGCAGATTTTGGTGAAGAAGCATTTCCAATTATTCGTGCATTGATGTACTTAGATGGATTAGTCCTTCGAACACATCCTGATGTAAAATTAATTGAGTCAATGGGACCTTATCTCGAAGAATTCCGTTTGGGTCTCAATTTAAATGAAAAAATTAGTGAATTAAAGGTGTAAAGTTATGTCAAATGTAGATACTAAAGTAGTTTGGATTATTGGAGGTTCTGGTGGCATAGGTTCTAACCTTGCTAGACGTATGTCGGATAATGGTTGGAAAGTCATAATTAGTGCTAGAAATATAGAAAATTTAAATCTAGTTTCTGATGGTAAATCTATAGACAGCCTAATTGTTGATGCAACAAACGCTGAAGATGTCCAAGAAAAAGCAAAACAGATTAATGAGACTTATGGATCATTAGATGCTGTTGTAAATTCGGTAGGGTCAATATTTCTCCGACCTCTTCATGCAACAAGTTCAGAGCAATTCATGGAAACTATTAACCAAAATTTAGTTACCTCATTCAATGTAATTAGAGCTACTGCAAAGATAATGATGAGAGGAAACGGCGGCCGAATCGTACTTTTCTCATCTGCAGCAGCATCGCTAGGTATGCCTAACCACGCTGCTATTTCAGCAGCAAAGGCCGGAGTTGAAGGTTTAGCTAGGGCAGCAGCATCCGATTATGCAAAGCGTGGTATCAGAGTTAATGTAATTTCTCCAGGATTAGTAGATACTCCTCTCTCATCACATTTGTTGGCAAGTGAACAAAGTAGAAAGATTAGTGAAGATATGCATCCAGTAGGTAAAATAGGTGAACCTGATGATATTGCCTCAGTAGCAGAGTGGTTAATCACTAGTGCTCCAGAGTGGATGACTGGCGATGTTATACCTGTCGATGGTGGTTTAACTAACCTCAAATAGATATTTTTTATTTCTATTAATTACAGACATTCAAATGTCACTTCATAACTTGAATCGTTATGAAATTACCAGTTGAAGGCGATGATTGGCACCAGGTTATTAGAAGTAATAAATTAAAATTAGGTAAAAAAAAGATGTTAAATATTGGTTTTAAAAGTATAATGTTACTTAGAAAAGAATCAACAGTTCATGCAACAGATGCTCTCTGCAGACATATGGCTTGGCCACTTGCTTATGGTGGTAAAGTGAAAGATGATTGTATAACTTGTCCATTACATCAAACTCGTTATGATCTAAATAATGGAGAGGTAAAGGAATGGTCACCATTCCCTCTTTTTCCTCTTTATGGACGATTTCTTGGCTCCCTAAGGAGGCCGAGCCCCCTCGTCGTCCATGAGACGAGAGAGCTCGACGGGTGGGTCGAAGTCCGATTATCTACGGCGTGAGCCTGCGACAACCAATGCACTGATCAGTGCTATTGCAGCAATACCGGCTGTAAATCCAGGGGTATTGTCATCAGAATCTACTACTGTAGTTGATGTCTCACTGATACCAGTGCCAACAACTACTTTTCCATCCATACCCATTCCAGCATGGGGTTCACAGATGTAGTAGAAAGTTTCATCCTCATCAAAGGTGATACGATAATCTACATTTGTAGCTGCTGCACCGCTGTACTCTCCAGCTACATCTCTTGTAGTATCTCCTTCTTCTCTGATTTGTGCAACGTTGTGTGCCATAGCTGCATCATTCCAGATCCAGCATACAGTTTGGCCTACTGAAATACTTAGGTCAGTATTATCGAAAGCCATCCCATCATCACTCAATCCAATTACGAAGTCACATCCCTCTGGAATAACTGGTTCATCAGCCGGAGGCATTAGTACCTTGTCGATAACGTGGATAACACCGTTTGATGCCATAACATCAGCAGTGGTTACAGTAGCATCTCCAACCATTACAGTTCCATCTGTTACTGTGAATGATGCATCATCTCCGTTAGCCATTGCTACAGTTAATCCATCTGTTACATCAGCTGCATTGACTGCTCCTGCATAAACGTGGTAAAGTAGGATGTCTGTTAGAGCAGCAATCTCTTCTTCAGTAGTGAATGAATCCAAATCAATTCCAGCATCAGCGAATGCTTGATCTGTTGGAGCGAACACTGTGAAAGGTCCATCACCTTGTACTGTACTAACTAGATTAGCCTTTGCTAGAGCAGCGACTAATGAGTCATGTACTCCTGTTGACATTGCAACTGCTGCAATATCTACTAGGTCAGCTGGTGGCATTAGTACCTTGTCAATGACATGGATAACACCGTTTGATGCAGGCACATCAGCCAACACTACAGTAGCATCTCCAATCATTACAGTCCCTTCTGTTACTGTGAATGAAGCATCGTCTCCGTTAACCATTGCAACTGTCAATCCATTTGTTACATCAGCAGCATTGACCGCACCTGAGTAAACATGGTAGAGTAAAATATCTGTTAGTGTAGCAATATCTTCATCTGTTGTAAATGCCGCCAAATCGATTCCAGCATCAGCGAATGCTTGATCTGTTGGAGCGAATACTGTGAATGGCCCATCACCTTGTAATGTAGCAACTAATCCAGATGCTGATAGTGCGCCAACCAGTGAATTGTGTATTCCTGTTGACATTGCAGTTAATGCAATATCTACCGGAGGTGTCCACATGTATGATTCACAGATTGCTTGTGTATCATCACTCAATACGTGAGATACAGTGTTGTAGCATCCAGTGAATTCTTCTCCACCCATGCTGTAGTTTTCTACATACATGTATGCTCCACATTCTTCCATTGAAGCTCCTGCTGCAATCATGTGTGTTGCGCTGTTGTAGCAAATACCGACTCCTGTGTAAGGAGCTGGTGGCATTAGTACCTTGTCGATAACGTGGATAACACCGTTTGATGCCATAACATCAGCTGCAGTTACTGTAGCATCCTCAATCATTACAGTTCCTTCTGTTACTGTAAATTGAGCATAATCTCCGTTAACCATTTCTACTGCAAGACCATCTGTTACATCAGCTGCATATACTGCTCCAGAGTAAACATGGTAAAGTAAAATATCNGTTAAAGCAGCAATCTCTTCTTCAGTAGTGAATGCATCCAAATCAATTCCAGCATCAGTAAATGCTTGATCTGTTGGAGCGAACACCGTGAAAGGTCCATCGCCTTGTANTGTACTTACTAGATCAGCATGCACAAGAGCATCGACCAATATGTCGTGCACTCCTGTTGACATTGCAACTGCTGCAATATCTACTAAATCAGCTGGTGGCATTAGTACCTTGTCGATGACATGGATAACCCCGTTTGATGCCATAACATCAGCTGTAGTTACAGTAGCATCTCCAATCATTACAGTTCCATCTGTTACTGTGAATGATGCATCATCTCCGTTAGCCATTGCTACAGTTAATCCATCTGTCACATCAGCTGCGTATACTGCACCTGCTGTGTAAACATGATAAAGTAAGATGTCTGTTAGAACAGCAATCTCTTCATCAGTATCAAATGTTGATAAATCAATTCCAGCATCAGTGAATGCTTGATCTGTTGGAGCAAATACTGTGAATGGTCCATCTCCTTGTAATGTACTTACTAGATCAGCTTGCACAAGAGCATCGACCAATGTGTCGTGCACTCCTGTGTTAGTAGCATTAGTGGGTATGTCTTCGCTTGAATCAGCCATAGCTATTGGCATCGTCATCAGACAGGCAGTCATTATTAGGGCAATTAATGCATTTCTTTTGTGCATAACCTTGTGCGATTTTGTTTGCCTATTTAATAGATGTATGAATAGGAAATACAATCAATATTCAACATATATTAAAGATTGTTTTCAAAATTATAATACATAGAAATTTAAAAACGCTTTTTTATATCTATCATAGCGTTGGGTATGACATGGACGTAGACGATTCACAAGATGTTTTGATAGTAGGAGCGGGTCCTGGTGGTTTAGTTTCCGCACTTTTGTTGGCTCATTCAGGCGTCAAAGTGACAATGTTGGAAAAATCTTCGTCTGTCGGCGGCCGGACTAAAATCGTAGAAATGGACGGATTTAAGTTCGATAGAGGCCCAACCTTTTTCCATTATCCCGAAGTAATTGAAGAAATCTTTCAAGCAATTGGTAGAGATGCTCATGAAGAGTTAGGTTTGATACCTTTAGATCCCTCATACCGACTGACCTTTGGTGCTGGCGGTTCTATAGATGCAACTTCTAATCTCGATGAAATGACTGAGAGGATTAGAGAACTTTCTGGAGATAAAAATGCCAAAGGGTTTGAGAAATATGTCCTAGAAAATAGGAAAAAATTAGATTTCTCTAGAGTATGTTTGCAGACACCTTGGAAGGGTCCTTCTGATTTACTTACTAAGAGGGCTATGAAAGTTGCAACTATATTGAAGCCATGGGCATCAGTTGCAAGCGATTTATCACGACTTTTTGATGATGAGAGGGTTAGGTTAGCAATGTCTTTCCAAACTAAGTATCTTGGAATGAGTCCCTTTCATGCCCCGTCACTGTTTACAATATTGGCATTTTTAGAATATGAACATGGCATATTCCATGCTGAAGGAGGTTTGGGTTCTATTACGAAGAGAATGTCGGAGATTGCAATTGAACTAGGAGTCGATATCAAACTCGAAACCGAAGTAGAAGAATTAATTTTTGATAATAAAACAGTAGTTGGAGTAAAGACAAATGAGAGGGAGTATCGAGCAAAGAAGGTAGTTCTAAATGCTGATTTTGCTCATGCTATGACTACGTTAGTTCCAAACAATAAAAGAAAACGTTGGTCAGACAAGAAATTAGAAAGTAAAGGGTATTCTTGTTCTACATTTATGCTATATTTAGGAATTGATAAGCAATATGATCAACCTCATCACCAAATTTATGCATCTGAAAAATATGAAGATAATCTGAAGGATATTACTAATCACAAAATCACTTGGGAAGATCCATCATTGTATGTTCA
The DNA here is from genome assembly GCA_002685315.1 of Methanobacteriota archaeon. Next base: position 9,955 of record NYXJ01000004.1, on the reverse strand, counting down.
GAATGCTTGTGTAACAGACTCTACTCTGGCTCCTCCTGGTCAATCTACATTGTATGTATTAGTGCCTGTTCCAAATACTGACGATAGTATAATTTGGGATGATATTAAAGAAGAATATAGTGAAGTCATACTCGGTATGATGGAAAGCAAACTTGGTTTTGAAAATGTTAGAGATTCGATAGTTTCTAAGACGATAGTTACTCCTGACGATTGGGGCTCATCTGATATTTATCGTGGAGCAGTTTTCAATCTAGCTCATTCTCTAGATCAAATGCTATGGCGCCGTCCTCAGAATAGATTTGAAGAATTCAATAATCTATTCCTTGTCGGCGGGGGTACACATCCAGGTAGTGGCCTCCCAACAATATTTGAAAGCGGAAGAATCACTAGTAAATTGATACTCTCAGATTTGGGTGTTGAGCCAGACTGGAATGGAATTGACATTTGGTTTGGAGAATTAAAGAAACCGAAAATAGTAAACAAGTTAGTGGCATAATTATGAAATCCTCAATATTTATCTTCTTCATTTTAGTTTCTAGTGCACTTTCAGGGTGTATATCCGATGGAGAACAAGTTTCAGTAGATTCTTCTAGCGAGATTCCTGAAAGATTATCATTTTCGGCTCCTTTATTGAATGGTTCATCGAATATTACTAACTTTATTCTCGAAGAATATGTTTCGGATGGCCCTGTTCTGATGCTTTGGGTAGCGGCCGGATGCCGGGGCTGTCATTCTTGGACGGATTTATTAGTGGATGAAGTTGAAAATGGTAATATCAGTGAATCCTCATTACTCAGTGTTCATAGATACTCCTCTTTTGAATCCGAATCTTATGTTGAGGAAGTCTATGGTAATCATCAAAATTCCAGNAATCCAGTTCTTTGGCCACTAGTCCTACCTTCTGAAGATACAGTCGTTTACGATCTTGAGACTGGATACGAAAGTAATTTTGGATTTTACACTTCATTCGGAAACCCCCCTACTCCAACTCTTCAAATTATGGATTCTAATGGGGGAATTATCTGGACATCTAAGACATATTGGCCAACTTTAGAAATTCTTGAAGAGATTAAACTTATTATCAATTGAGGNTTAAAAATTGAAATTATTGCTATCCGTATTTTTNGGAGTTATGTTAATGCCATACGATTGATGATGAACATAACTTTAGTTAAGTGCATAATTTCTTAAAAAATAATTTATTTTCTAGCAGAAATAGACCAAAGTCCGAGAGCAGATAGGGCGAAACCTATTTTTTTCATAAATCCTAATTGTAATCTTTTTGATAAAACATCTCCATTTCTTCTTTCAGCTTCTGACAATATGCTTGAATATACTGCGCACATCATATGAGGATTCCTTCTAGAGTCTTTATCCACTAAAGGTATCAAGTTCAATGATATATTTCGATGCGTCTTTGTTCTACTAATGTAGTGCTTCATGAACCTCTTCCATTTCCTACTACTAGCTAGATTGACATCTTCAATCTCTTCGGGCTTGATATTGAACATTTCCAACTCATCTGTCGGTAAGTACAGCCTACCTCTTTCCCTATCTTCTTGAATATCGCGCAGCACATTGACCATTTGCAGGAATATCCCCATTTCTTCTGCATATTCTCTAGCATCTGGGTCATTGTAGCCATATATTTCAATCAAACTCAAACCAACAGTTGATGCAACTTTGAAACAGTAACTTCTCAAATCTTCAAAACTTTGATAATTTGTTGGNAATAGATCNTCTTCCATTCCTTCCAATAGTAATNTTAANTCAGTAATTCTGATTGGAAATTTTCTCATGGTATCTTTCAGAGCNATAAANATAGGATGTTGAACTTCTCCTCCAATTTCTATAGTNTCNAGATTATCTCTGAACCATANTAGTGCTCTTACTCTTTGAAAATGGTTTTTATCANTATTTGACGGCTCACTCATTCTTTCTATNCCTAANGCAATTGCTCTATATTCNGCTCTTTGATTCAATTCTAACATTTCTTNTTTNTCTAAAACCGAGAGATCAGGTAACCAATCTCCATCTACAATATCGTCAACTTTTCTNCAAAAAGCATACAATGCATGNACTGATGACCTTTTTTCANNAGGCAATGATTTGAATGACCTTAGGAATGAAGTAGATGCTGCNCGAGTNATATCTTCNCATATCTGATATGATTCAGATACNGNNATTNNNCTGTCAGCCTTCTCCTTGCTGAACAANACCATGTNNCTCTGAAATGTACATANATTATNAATGAGTGTTTCTCGACCACTCAGAAAATGATATTTTCCTANCCCTTATATTGAAGCATGAAACCTCTTCCGANACATTATGGGCGATGGGAATACGCTTACTGATTTAGAGCGAAGTGATGAAAATTGTATTCTAAGATTTGATGATGGGTCATCATACAAATTGAGTTACNTGTCNATTAGATCTCGNTGTCAATGTGCTAAGTGTAAACCTAGGCAAGAAAANGAACAGAGAATTATAGAACTAGAAGAAGAAATTTCACGTTTAATGTTAGAGAAGCCAAAAGTGGAACTTGTTGGNAGATATGGNATTCGTTTTGAATGGCCCACCGGNTGCTCATCAGGAATACACTCTTTTACTCACTTAAGGAAAGTTTCAGANGAACTNGGAGAGCAATTAGATTAGAATCTTACTTCCGAAGTCCTGAAATGTAANTCGCANCCGCAATAGATTGTCGAATGTACGGGTTATCCCCGTTTTGCGGCTGTGGTAAATATGAAAGAAGAAAATAATGATGATGAAATTGANGATGATTCATGGGCATTATATGCTGATGCTAGTTATGGAAATTCAGTTNTTGAATCTGATANCAATATTGANNNGGAGCCNAAAAAAGAGGAGGAATGGTTCGATGGAGATGATTTTGAATTTNANGGNTCCACTATAAATTGGGATGCTCCNCCTTGCCCNGCTCCTCTNGGAATTGAGCANATTATTCGNATTGGATGCTGTAATTTTTGCGTCCAGAGATTGGCAGGTAGNCGTACNACTTCGAAAGGAGAAGAAGGNGGCAAAGAAATACGTAAAGAGGCGTTTCAAAATAATTCTGAATTAGAGTCTTCAGTAAAAAATGAATTATGTCCGATGTGTGAAAATTTATTCGATGATGTCGATAATATTGTTACTAGAATAATAGAGCAGACAGGAGAAGTAGAACATTCTACAATGCAACTTGGGATACATCTACCTAAAGACTTAGTAGATGATGAAGACAAGATAAGATCAAGACATGGGTCTCCCGGTTCTGCCCCATTGAAGCCATCTTTCGTTCGGGCAATTCAAGAAAAATTATCTTTGAAAGTAGAGGGTATTAGTTTTGTTAAGGAAAGGCCTGATTTAATGATTTTAGTCGATGGTTTAACTCTCAAAGTTGATGTTGATGTAAGGCCAGTATTCATGTATGGNAGGTACCGAAAACTCATTCGTGCGCTACCTCAGACTAGATGGCCATGTAGGGCTTGTAGAGGACGTTCAGGCGGTTGTGAATCATGTAATAATACCGGGTTACAATACCTTGAATCTGTTCAAGATTTGATAGGAGAGCCTATCCGTTTAGCATTAGCCGCCGAAGATACGTCATTCCATGGAATGGGTAGAGAAGATATCGATGTTAGATGTCTAGGGCAAGGCCGTCCATTTGTTATTGAGATTAAAAAACCNGGAACTAAAATAGTCAATTTAGAAGAAATACAAAATATCGTGAATCAAAACGCCAAAGAAAAAGTTGAGATTAATAGTCTCAGATGGTCTGATCGTTCAGAAGTTGTAAAAGTGAAAGAAAGTCGCTCTGAGAAATCATATACTATACGGTTCAAAGTAGAAAATATTCCCGATGAAGAAACTGTAATAGAGGCGATATCAACGCTTTCAGGAGTAACTCTGGCACAAGAGACACCACAGCGAGTTTCTCATCGTAGAGCTGCAAAAACTCGTAAGAGAAAGGTAATCAAACTTTCAGATATTATGGTAGAAGGTAATGAAGTTCAGTTCTTTGTTCGTTGTGAGGCAGGAACTTATGTAAAGGAGTTAGTACATTCAGATGAAGGTCGAACAGTACCTTCTGTTAGCAGTGTGTTGGGTGATAAAGAATGCACCGTAATTTGGCTTGATGTTGAAGATATTCACTATGATTGAGTAATTAACTAAATCCGAGTACTTAAGAATACGAGTCAGGTCGACCGCTTCCAAGACCTATGGTCTGTAAGGTGATATCATGGTGACAAGAACACATGGACAACGTCAAGGAACACGTTCTATTCTTAAAAAAAGTAAGCGTGACAAAGGCCGAGTTTTCATTAACAGAGTAATGCATCCTTATGTNGAAGGNGATAGAGTAGCCATNGTATTAGATGGTGCTCAGCATAAAGGAATGCCTCACCGTAGATTTCAGGGACGTACAGGAATAATTGCTGGTAAGCAAGGACGTGCGTACATTGTCAACTTCAAAGATGGCAATATGAAAAAAACAGTAGTTGCTCGCCCAGAGCATCTCAAACCAATTAAGGAATGATTTTAATGACAGAAAAAGAATTTGTAGATTTTNCTACAGTGCGTGAACTTCTATCAGATGCAAGAGAAAGACGTGGCGATTTGTCATACGAACAAATAATGGCTTTACAACACGCAGAGTGGGCTGCATCTACCAACAGAGGAGGGACCAAGACAGATCCTAAGGTATTCACCGCCCTTTACAATGCGCTATCTGAAAATGAAAAATTATCTCAATATCCAGAAATATGTTCAAAGTTAGCTGAATTAACTCCTTTGAATGTGAAAGGAGTTAGAGTAGTAATTTCGAGCAAGAGAATTGCAATGGACACATCAGAGGTTGAAGAAATCATTACTGTTATCCGTCAACACGTACTTTGAGTGAAAATAGTATCCTTTGATGAATTAATTCTTGAATAAAGACCTTTCTCAGGTGGTTGTAAATCATGTATGCGAACACCCCNTCAGATGCCGGAGACGGNCCATCATCTATTTTTTCGAGTGAAACTCACTTGAGAATTTTAGATATTTCCGAAAGGAGGCCTGTAGGTTACGAAGTACATGCATTGACTGAACCGTCTCTGTATCTAGTTCGTGCTAGAGTCATAGATAAGGAAGGGATTACCAGTGGCTCAAGATTGGTTCTCGAAGAAAATAAAGTCGGCCCCCTATCTTTACTACGCTACCGAGATTTATCNTCAAATAGTGAGGATATTATTCTTGATGAACTAATGGGTGCGATAAAAGATAATTCTGAAATTCATTTAGGTTTCTATAATCGTGCAAATAATATTTCTTTGAAAGTACATGCATTCCAACTCCTTCCAGGGATCGGTAAATCTAAGGCTCAGAAAATGGTTCAGTCACGCGGAATGGCGGGCTGGATGGAATTTTCAGAAGTTGATGAAGCCTGTGAAATAGATTCCGTCAGATTATTGGCTGAAAGATATCTAATTGAAATCGAAGATCCTCTAAATAATCGAAGTATCCTAGATCATCTTATCCGTTCATCTAAATAATCTGGAATTACTATGGACGATTTAGATCCTAGATTACTAGTCGACCTACTTAGAGATCGTATTATTCCTGATAAGACACTGGGTCAACATTTTCTTCTCGATCAAGATGTAATATCTCGTTCCATAGAGATATGTCTAGAACAAGATTCTCCACTAAATTCAGAGTCTAAAGTACTTGAAATTGGGCCGGGTCCAGGTTCTCTCACGTTATCTCTTCTCAGAACTAGTTCTAATGTAATCGGAGTTGAAATAGATAGTGAAGCAATTTTACATTTAGAAAGAGTCTTTGGAGACGCCGAAGGCAAGCTTGAAATTATTTCAGGCGATATTTTGGAAGTTAAATGGCCAAAAAACCTCTCTCATATTGTCGCTAATTTGCCCTATCAAATTTCCAGCCCAGTCCTTGATTTAATTCAACAATATCATTACCGAAGCCCATTAGATGCAATAGTAATACTAGTTCAGGATGAATTCGCTGAAAGAATGTCTATGGAACATTTTGGTTCATTAAGTCCCCTAGGGCTATCCCTATGGCTCGACTTTGATGTTAAATTAGACAGGAAAGTCCCAGGGGGAGCATTCAGCCCCGCACCAAGAGTTAATTCTCGATTAGTTTCACTTATTCCAATAGATCGTTCAATTAAAAATGGAAAAATCAATCGTAAGATGTTTAGAATTATTACACAACATTGTTTTTCTAGCCGTAGAAAGAAAATTAAGACATTATTATTCAAAACTCCTCGTAGAATTAGTAGAGTTGGTGGCTGGCATAAATCTCGATGGAAGGCTGCAATTGAAGATTTGATAGATAATCCTCCGGATGGATTTTCTGAAAATTGGTTTGATAATAGACCCGATATGCTTGAACCAGAAGAATGGGCTATAATTGCTAATAGAATATCCTCTTATGGTGAGTAATTGAGACAATTATGACCGTGACTTGATAGCATACGCATGATTCGACGGGTTACTGCGAAGCCTATGGCAAGATTCGCACAAGAGGTTTTGTTATGGCAAAAAAAGACACCTATCTCGCGTTATTGCGTCGTGGTATAGATGAGAAAACTGCCCAAATCTTATCAGATGGTGGGATTAAAGTTGGTGATTTGAAAACTTTAGATGTTGAAACTTTAACAAATAATTATGGATTAAAGAAAGAAATAGCCACTTCAGTACTTGATTCTGTCAAATCCGGACCGCGTTCTTCAGCAAAGCAGAGATACTTAGCAGATGTTCTTTCAGATAGTGGCAGTAAGAAGAAAGTTGACAAAATTGAAGAACAGAGATTCAAGAGAGAACAAAAAGATCTCCATGCTGAATTATTAGAAAAGAAAGAGCAGCTTCGAATTGCTAAAGTAGAGCAATTCCGTGAAAAGAAGCTTGTAATGAACCGATTAGGTAAGACTGTTGAATTAATAGTAAAATTAGAGAATACTTTTGACGAAGAAGGTAAAGATGAACAGAGGACCAAACTTAGAGATCAGTTAGAGACTCGTGGCCTTGAAGCAGCAAGAGATCATGAATTATTGGATNTATCTGGAACACCTCANGATATAGTTGATTTNCGTCGAAAGATAGCCCCTATATTATGCATGCATGCCTGTCCAGAATGTGGTGANGAAATGGATCCTAGAGGNGGTAATGTGATGGAAGATATGANTGATTTCATGTTANTTTGCTGGGATTGTGAGAAAGAATTCCGNGCNCCTATGGCCCAAGTAGTAGAAGATAAATTAGAAAATGGAGATAGAATNCAAATTGANCCTAGAAAAGGTCCNAGATTGAAAGTATATNTGCCNCCTAAGAAATCTGAAACTCTNAGCGTTGATGATCTNATTAAGAGAGATNTAGAATCAACTGGTGCTTCTGTTGCAGAACTCGAGGCTGCTGTCGAAGCAAGCAAATTATCAGGTNGATTAATGAGTATTGAAGATTGGATAGAGCAAAAAATTGCNGATAAAGGATACATACAAGCNCAGGAACATAGAGAAGAATTCATTCTTGCTACNGGTGCAGGNGCAACTAAATTCAATAAGTGGATGAAGAAAGCNGGTTTGTATTTCAATAAACAAACAGGACGTTGGACNCGCTGGGAAGATCGTTAGTACCTCAAATTATACAATATTTATTAGATGGTTTGAATAAAAACTACTCGCTGGGTNAATCATGGCAATCATTCGTTTCTTTCGTGGAGGNTTNCTTTTAGGTTCTGCNGAAGTCGAAGAAGGAGATTTNATTGTAGATGTTGCAGATAGAATTGGGATTGATATNCCTCGNAATTGCACCTCTGGTAATTGTGGAACTTGTCTTGTTAGATTAATAGCTGGAGATATTGAATATCCAGAACCATTACCNCCNGGTTTAGATGAATTTNTNATAGAAGATTCCGGNATCCTTTCTTGTTGNATGATTTCAAAAGGCTCCTGTGATATCGATATAATTCCACCTATTTGAGGTCTTGAAATGGTTGATTGGAATAATAATGAACTNATATTCCTNCTTATTTTTGATGTTTTAGCACTATCATTTGCNGTTTGGTGGCTTTCTAGAAGAGTCAAGTCAAAAATTATTGAAGTNAATNAAAGAAAATCTAAGAGATGGACANGAGAAGAAGAGTAAATCTTTACTCNTTTANNGCAGCAGTCCATCTATTTNCTTGTGGTATACCNACAACTTCAATGTGACAGGCAAGAACACCTCTTGTTTTCTTAACTTCATTTCGTAACTCAATTAAATCGTTCANACAACAAGGACAGTAAGGATGAGTTGGAGTNATCCAAAGTTCAACAATCCCTCCTTCACTAATTTCAACTCCTTTCAAGATTTCTTTGTCCTTCAATAGCTTACCATGTGGTTCTTTCCTTTCTCTTAGAATCTTAGCCAATCTTCTTTCAACTGGACCGGAAGACTGAGACACATAATAGCGCAAGAGGTCTAGGAATTAGTATGTTGCTTATTCTTAATTCCAATCTGTAATGAAAGGGAATTTATCTCCCATAGTTAAGTATTCCATNCCATCTCTTGTTCTAACAAAAGTNTCTTCAGTNCCTATACATCCATTNTCATAGATTACTTTTGGCTCAATTGCCATTGTTCCACCAATATTTAGTGGTCTATCGAAACCTTTAGCAATTACTGGAGTTTCATCTAACTCTAATCCTACTGAATGGCCCAAGAAATAAGATTTATCGGGTAAAATCCCCATCAAATTATTCTCATAACCCATTTCTTTAGCAAGTTGACTTCCAATATCCCAAGTTTTTGAACAGTTATCTCCGGAACCTAAACTGGATACAACTTTCTGTCTTATTTCTATCATATCATCCAGTCTTTCCATCCACTTATCATTTAGTTTCCCTGCACTGAACATACGAGTACAATCTGAAACATACCCTCTGTGTAAATGTACGATGTCTACTGTAACAGGTGAATTTGATTCTACTTTTGCATGTCCAGACCCTAATGATGATATTGGGCTTGCTCCAACTCCTCCAATTGCAGAATCAAAATATGAAGGTACAGATGCTGAACTTCCAGCGACAATCACTACTCTATCACAGTCCATTGGCCATTTCCTCATCCTTATTCTTCCACCAAATCCAGCCTTTCTGCTAACTTTATCTGCTATTGAAGCCATTTCTAATTCAGTTTTTCCTAAACCTCCATTTTCTCTTATAGCCTCGAACATTGTTCTGTTTATTTCTCCACTTTCTCTGAGCATTTTTATTTCCCATTCAGATTTTTTTTCCCTTAATTCATACATTATTTTTGTACAATCTTTACTTTTTCCTTCTAAAGAACTCAATTTTTGATTAATGAATTTCCAGCGATCATGAGGAATCTTTCCTTCAAGTAATGCAGGCATTTCAATCCCTCCCTTTCTTCTAATTTCATCTGCTAAATCCATCATTCGGGGTTGTGTCATTACAGGATCAGGAATATTATCTCCTCCCGATTCAAATTTTGCTCTTTCTAAAGATCTCTTCACCCAATGTGTAGTTTCAATATCAGAGTCTTTTGACCCAACCAAAATAATACCATTTTGTCTTCCTCCAGTTAACCAGTAAAGCTCTACAGGATCGTCAATTAGTACAGATTCTATTTTGTGTTTTGATAATGTTTCTGAAAGTAATCTTCTACGATTTTCTAGTTCAGATACGGGGACTCTCCAGTCAACCCCATCGGGTCCAGTTAAACTCTCCTTATCCCATGTCATGTAGGCGCGTGGTGATATCAAAGACAAAGGTATTGTGTAAGCGATGTTAGGTTAATTCAACCATTACGGTCAAAGAGTGTTAGCCTTTGGGCCTGAACGTGAGTGACGTCCTTACACTGGACGATGTCCGCCTCGGCGGCAAAGTAGTTCTCTATCGTGTAGACGTAAATTCTCCTCTAGAACCATCATCAGGAGCCTTCCT
>NYXJ01000003.1 GCA_002685315.1 Methanobacteriota archaeon | reverse complement strand
CCATTAGACTTAATGACATATCATATGCAGAAAGTAACTGGTTTTGATTCAAACAGAGTTATAGGACAAGCAGGTATACTTGATTCCGCTAGAATGACGCATTTTGTTTCAAAAGCAGTTGGATGCTCAAATGAAGATGTCCAAGCTATGGTTCTTGGAGGACACGGAGATACAATGGTCCCATTACCAAGATACACCACTGTAGGAGGTATACCAATCACACAACTATTAGNTANCGAAGAAATTAANGCTATATCTGAAAGAACNGCTAGTGGTGGCGGTGAAATAGTGAAATTACTAGAAAGAGGNAGTGCTTTCTATGCACCNGGTAGCGCGGCAGCAATAATGGCGGAATCTGTTCTAAACGACAGGAAAAGAATGTTACCATGTAGTGCACTTTTGAGTGGTCAATATGGCTTAGAAGATGTGTACATAGGTGTACCAGTGTTATTAGGAAGAAATGGTGTAGAGAGTATCGTTGAATTAGAATTAGAACATGGTGAATTGGAGAGTCTACAAAGTTCGGCTAATTTCTATAAATCTCAATTAAGAGATATTCTCGGCTATTAAGGTAAAGAAGGCTCCAAAATGAAAGAATATCTTTATCTCGAACATGATGGGAAATTGCTATTGGTAAATAATGATGGAAATGGTCCAGAAAAACCTGTAATGGGGAGGGTTAATGAGGGAGGATCATTAATTCGATTACCTACAGTTAAAGAAGTAAAAAATATGAATATAGTATGGGAAAAAAAGAGAGAGAACTTAATTTATTTTGAAAATGTCGAGTATAAAGTTGTTATCGGTATACCGAAAATAGATTGGCCAGAAAATTGGGCATGGAAAGATTCAGTAATTAGTGATAATGCAGTAGACCCAGTAGTCAGGGAATCTGTTTACCGTACAATACATAGAGTTGTTTCAAAAATTATAATAGAAAATCAACAAGGAATGATTTTAATGGCTAAAGCAAGTAGAGGTTTTTTCACAGGATGTTGGACCCTACCTGGAGGTTTTGTTGACTACGGAGAACATCCAAGATCTGCTGCCATTAGAGAGGCTAAAGAGGAATTAGGGATTGACATTGAAATCTCTGATCATCTAGGAGAATTAGGTGAAAAGAGAGAAGGTAAAGACAGAGTCTTTATTCAACAAAATACTTTCACTTCTGAAGGAATAAATTGGCTATCATTTACCTACATAATCAAAACCAATAATGAAATCGGAAAAATCACTCCTAAAAAGGGAGAGATTGAAGAAGCAAAATGGTTTACAAAAGAAAATGCACTTCGTAATTCAGTGAGTCTTTTCGATAAAGAAGCAATTTTATCACTCGAAAAATAAGGACATTCCACGTATTTTCTTAGTGGTGGGCCTGCCTGGATTTGAACCAGAGTCTGTTCGTCCCAAACGAACAAGCATAGACCAGACTAACCCACAGGCCCTGTGAGTAATACGCCGAGATAACTATCTGTCAAGAACTTAACTCAACCAATTCCATGTATTTTCATTGACTCGTATTAAGAAACCTTGTACTTCAGCTTGACCTATTAGGTACTCACTGGATGATTCAATGAGGCCTTCTTCGGAAAGATACTTTTCTAGGGAGGACTTGGTCAAATTACCATCTTTATCAGTTGCTTTTTTCAAGACAGATAATCCACCTAAAATTTTTTTATTATTGATCTGGGCTAATTTATTCTTAGATTCTTTTTTCNTAATTTTTAATATCAGTTCATCACTTATCTCATCAGGAATATTTGCAAAAGAAATAGCCCTCGCTAATTTATCTGCATCTTCAAATCTTTCAATGAGCTTGAGATTNCTGGTTGAACCACATTTNGTNCAATAGTTGTTTTTTGATTTTGTAGAGCCAAACGAAAATCCACATGAGCATTTAATGAGATTGTATTGCATNCTCATGATTATCTCAGAAAGTGGCAGTACAAGAGTTTTCTGATATTTACTTTCACAACAATTCATGAATGAAGATGCTTGTGGNGAATCATGAAACGAGGNAGGGTTACTGTTTCATGGCTNATATTCTCTATTCTAATCCTTCTTTCANCAAAGTTATTTATAGATTCAAATGGGGAATCAATCTATTCATGGGCCATTNTGTTGATGATACCAATACCATTNTCGATAATAATTTCTTTTCANTCAAATGNAAAAAAATCNGNGNANGAAAATATCNAAGATTTAATNATTGAAAATGAGGATTTAANTGATATAGANAAAAAAGCCGAAGACCCTCTAGAAATAGGATTTGATATCCCAATACTCTAATTATAACAATCTTAATGTTTCTAAATTGGCGGGAGCATATGTTTGAACTCTAAATTTCTCACGGAGGCCTTGGCGGAAGGCATTNCATGTCTGTGCATCACCATGGTGGCAGATAATTTTTCTCGGAGTTGGATTCAAAGCAGATACATAATCCATTAATTGATTCCTATCAGAATGACCACTGAAACCATCTATTTTCCTCATAGAACACCTTACATCAACCATCAAAGTTTGTCCTTTATCNACTAAAGGAACTGAGGAATGCCCNTCTCTAAGNCGACTNCCAAGAGTTCCAGACGCTTGATAGCCTACNAAACAAAGTGTATTGTTGGGTTCGGGAGCCCAGTGCTTGAAATATTCAACGATTGGGCCACCTGTCATCATTCCGCTTGTGGCTAAAACAATNCACGGAGTAGGGTCTAGGAGAATAGATTCTCTNTGTTGATAGGATTCAACNGTCTTAAACCATTTAGAATGGAACGGATTATGTTCTCCACCTTTCAGAAGTTTCTTTCGTAAATCTCTATTCAAGAAATTAGGATGGCTGGCATGAATCGCTGTGGCTTCAGAAATCATTCCATCTAACCAAACAGTGACCGGAGAAACTTTACCGGATTTAAATAATTCATCAATAGCAATCATTACTTCTTGAGAACGGCCNACAGCGAATACTGGACAAAATATTTTTCCACCTCTACCAATTACATCNATTATCATTTCCTGAAGTTCATGACTNGCAGCATCCCTAGTTGGTTGGATATCTTGAGGACCACCATAAGTTGATTCTACCACTAAAGTATCTACTTTGGGAAACCTGACTGTTGCAGCATCAAATAGCCACGATTTTTCATACTTAATATCTCCAGAAAATAATATTTTATGTTCATCATTTCCTTCTCCAATATTCATATAAACACTAGAGGATCCAAGTATATGACCCGCATTTTCCATTGTCATTTTAACGTCAGGAGCTATGTCAGTTTTTTCTCCCCAATTCACATCAACAACGTGTTTAATACATTCTTGAATATCTGCTTTAGAGTAAGGTGGTTCATTCCCTTCTGCTTGGCTGACCTTAACATAATCAATTTGTAGAAGCGTCATTAAATCTCTAGTGGGGGGTGTGCAATAAACTGGCCCTCTGTAACCGTATCTGAATAATACTGGAAGCATTGCAATATGATCTACGTGAGCGTGAGTGATGACAATCGCGTCCAAATTATCCAAAGGCATTAATTCAGGTGCTGAAAAGAATGGTTGAACTTCATTCTTATTAGAAGTTGGTTTAGCACCACAATCGACTAAAACCTTGGACTCATTTGTTGTAATTAGGTGCATGGCCCTACCAACTTCTCTGTATGAACCAAGTGCAGTAATTCTAACCCAAGGTTCACCAGGGCGTTTTGTTCTATAAATTCTAGTGCCAAACTTCCTAAGAAGAGATTTTCTCTCATCCGACATTTCCTTACGNTAACGACGAATGTCATGTTGTGTTCTACTCTCAATAGATGGGGCCCTNACTACTTTAACTAACCAACCTATTTTATCNCTAAGTGATTGAATATTTGCCCCCTTAGGACCTACAGCATCTGAAGGATTATCACATTCTAAGATTACCTCGCTCAAAGCAGGATCGAGCCAAATCTTCCTAATCTCTGCTTCTGGAGGAATAATATCATTTACTGCATCATGTACTTCTTTTTCATCACAAAGAATATCTGGATGAGGCCTGATTACAATACGTCTTTTCACTTGTTTTGCAATTTTAACAGTCAAGTTATCAGTAGAAGTAACAAATCTCTCAGGTTGTTTTGTAATTATAGAAATAGAACCTGCTTCAAGATCAATTTCATAATCAATATCTTTAGGAATAATTCCTGCTATTTTCTTTTTTAATTCAGCATAAGACAGTCTCATAATGATACCTCTGGGTTTACCACGTCAGTGTCATTACTCCGAATATCGGAGAAGTGCGCTGTGCGACGTGAGTATTAAAGTGTAGAAAGAAGATTGTCTACTTGTTCAACTGAAAGTTGTTGGAATCCTTTCTCTGCGGTTATTACAGCTAAATCCATTCCATTACCACTTGCTGCATCTCTCTGAGCTGATGCAAGCAGAGCTTTAGCTGCAACTTTTAATGCTGATTTCTCATCCATTCCTTCTTTGAATTGGTCTTCGAGAACTCCATACATATATGGTGAACCTGAACCAGTTGCGCAATATACGTCAGGTATTGAACCACCTGCCGAATCGATNCTATANACACTAGAACCTGAAGANTCGACACCGACGATNAGTAATTGNACGTANTGAGGTCTACCAACTAGAATATTAGCAGTTAATGTGGCGGCACCCTTAACTGTCATTGCATTNCCTTCTTTTANTTCNTANAACTTTANTTCGGCTGCTAATGTCCTAGAAAGAGATTGNGCGTGGCCAACTAAACCNGCAGTAGTGAGNGCGATNCTATTAGAAATTTGGAATAATTTTTGGACACTTTTGTTTGCAATGAAATGACCCATNGTTGCTCTGTGNTCCGCACCAACAACAACTCCACCATCAAAGGTAATTCCAATAGTGCTTGTACCTGTTTTNACTGCATCAGTTGTCGCGTGCATTTNATTCACCGCCATAAGAGGAAGTCCCCTCAGCGTTATNGACTAAAATGAACCCCTTTATCAATGCGACGGAATAGAANCATGAAAAATATTCGAAAGAAAAGAAAAAGGAATGTTTGAGAATATTTNTATCGTATAAGTCAAGTATAACTACTACTGCGGATGAATGTGGCAAAACAGGATTCGGATGAGCCTAAATGGATAGAAATGCCTAGTTTACGAAATAATAGTAATAATTCAATTGATGTGGAGCAACATTACCATGATCTTGGCGAGAGGTATCCTCAAGCACCTGTCCCAAAACTTTCCAACGATACACTAATTCATAGAGCAAGTCTTGAAGATATTACAGGAATTCCGATGATAATGAATTGGATTGCAGATGGAGACGTAGTAATAGTTGAAATGAGTTCAATAATTAATCGAGAAATAGAGTTACAAACTGCTGTGTCTAAACTACAAAAATTTATTGAAGATGATATTAAAGGAACTGTTTTCAGCTTAGGACATAATCGCTTATTGCTTCTACCACCAGATTATGGTTCTAATAATATANATTCAAATTCTAACTGAGATGAGAATATGGAAAGTAAAGTNGAACAACCTTGCCCAATTTGTTTTTCAGAAGANGGGTTGACAATGATNGCACATACTTCCGANATACCTTATTTTGGAGAACANACACAGTTAACNATTTTGTGCCCTTCATGCGGATGGAAACATACTGATTTCATACCTGCTGAAGGNAAAAAACCGGGTGCATGGAGTTTAGANATTTCNGATTCAGAAATGTTATCCGTTAGAATAGTTAGATCTTCATCATGTACNGTAAAAATNGAGGAATTGGGTTTAGAGGTTGATCCAGGAGGAGCCACTACTGGATATGTATCAAATGTCGAAGGAGTGTTGAATAGATTTGAGGGNGCTATTCAATTAATGTATAGNCAATCAATATCTTATGATGAAAAGGATATTATTGAAAAATGTGAATCATTACTAGAAAAAATTAATTTAGTCAAGAGTGGAGATTTAGTGGTTAAGATAGTTCTTCTAGACCCAATGGGGCATAGTCAAATTTTACATGAAGATGCAGCCTCTAGAGACTTGACAGCAGAGGAGTTGGATGAATTAGAAGTTGGCCCTAGCATCCCTATTTTTAGTCCAGAAGAAGTCTAATTATAACTTGGAATCACTGGATAAAAAATCTTCAATTCTATCTGACCATTGATTTCTTTTTTCAGATAAATCAGTCAACCATTCTGTAGCTCTATCAATACATATTTGTTTGATTTCACCGGCTAATAGCCTTCCTGATTCATAATCACGCCCAATAGATTCCAACTCCTTGTCATTTTCTTCGAAGAAATATTGCAGATATTGATACGCAACATCTTTTGATAAATCTCCACCTAATCTTCTATGTTCTTCGACTGTTGCCTGACCACCACTAAAAGCACGCTTAATTTTTTTAGACATATCTTCTATAGAATCATGCATAAATATGGTAGTTTCAGGCTTAGAAGAAGACATTTTATCTCCAGTCATACCAACTACAAAACGATGATAGGTTGAGCAAGGAGGCATTAATCCCATACCTCCAATATTTCTTTCTAGAGACAAAAGAGATAATTGTATCTTAGATTTATCAAGTATTGTCGCACCAGGAATCTCGATAGTGCCATGTTTAGGATTTGACATAATATCTGCAAATCCAAGTTTNGCTAAAGAAGATTTTAGTTGATCAAATAACTGATTTCTAACGTCACGATTAATGCTCCCATTATTTGAAACCCCCATTAAATTTTTATTTTCTTCTTGAATTGATAAACCGATTGTTAGCCCACCACTCTTACGACTTTTAACATTNAACCAGTTGGTTTTACTGACTAGACCTCTNGTTAAACGAATGTGAGGNTCCTGATCTACACCAACTGGTACTACAATTGGNCTTAATCCACCATACTCATCTAATTGTGGATGAACAATATCTCCTGCCTGAACTAATGGNGCCTGAACNTGAGCTAAATTAGTTTCACCAGAAAAACCATANATCGCCTCNAACTCAGAAATATTTGTTTTCTGNCCCAANGTAAAACCCAATCTTTGAACAANCGGTCTCATACTCTGAAAGTAAACNTTGGTTTTATCAGGATCNAGNCCCATTGCCGCGTAATTATTTATNTATTCNGAAAGNGCNATTTTTCTTCCTTCTTTCAANGAAACATTTCTNGTAGCAAGGGCTTCTAAATCTGCNACTGTAACTGTTACATCTCCNCCTTGATCTTGGAACCATTTAACTTGATTAATTACCATACTATGNCCGAGATGCATTTTNCCACTAGGCATTAATCCAGTCAAAACGCCAAAATTATCTCCATGATTAATTCGATCAAGNATTGTATCTAAACCTCTATGAGCGAAAATNATACCTCTTCTATGTAAAAGATTNGGATTAGGAATTTTAGAGATTTCAATGTCACTAAGGCCGAAATTATCTCTAATTCTTTCATAGTCAGTAGACTGTTGAGACGACCAGGGGTCTATGCGAGAGCCCCTTGTCATACATGCTCGTGTGTAAACCCCTCAATCAAGGCTACGCATAAAACATTAGAAATAAGCCCATCTAGCATACTAATCAATAACGACGGAAGTTAGATACAATGACAATAATACACTGTTTGGGTTCGGGTCTCGTAGGCTCTTTTGTAATTAAAAAATTATTAGAAGAAAAAATGAAAATCAATCTTATAGATATTGAGGACAAAGGAAAATTTAGCAATAATGATTACTTAACAATACACGTTACAGATGCGATTGAATATTGTAAAAATACTTCAGAAGATGATGAGATATATGTTAATATGTTGCCAGGATTTCTTGGATTTAAAGCTACAGAAATACTTGTCTCAAGAGGTAAGAAAGTAATTGATTTGAGTTTTAGTGAAACTACGCCAGATTCACTCAATCAAAAGGCTATTGAATCAGGAGCAAAAATTCTTTGGGATGTTGGGATTGCCCCCGGTTTTTCTAACATGCTAATAACATACGCTTCAAGATTTGGCGGAGGAATTTCTAATGCAGAAATAAGAGTAGGGGGCAATCCTGTAGAAAGAGACGAGAAATGGAGCTATATGGCGCCATTCTCTCCTAATGATGTAATTGCAGAATATACTCGTCCTGCTAGAATAATCAAATCGGGAAAAATAATTACTTTGCCTGCGTTAACCGACATTCACAAAATAAATGTGAAGCAGGTAGGAGTGATGGAATCTTTCTTAACTGATGGACTCAGAAGTTTACTCAGTACAATTCCCGCAGAAGATATGGCTGAATATACGGTTAGATGGCCGGGCCATATTCAAAGATATATTGATGAGAGAGATGCGAATGTTTTGGACCAAAGACAGTTGATTAAAGATTGGAAGTTTGATAAATCACGTAGTGAATTTACTTGGATGGAAGTTAAAGTTAATTGTATGAATGGTGAGAATATGACTTGGACTGTATATGATCAAGGAAAAGATGAGGACTCATCTATGGCTAGAACTACAGGACTAGTAACAGCATCATGTATTAAGCAATGGATTTCTAATCCTGATTTGATTCAAGTTGGTGTACACCCACCGGAAAGCTTACCCAATGAAGTCATTGCAAATGT
Source organism: Methanobacteriota archaeon (assembly GCA_002685315.1). The sequence continues at coordinate 291 of NYXJ01000003.1, read as the reverse complement.
TTCTCAATTACTCAAAGATGAGGGGGTTGAGATCAATGGTCCCGGAATAATCTTATAATTCTCTAATCGATTTATCCCTAGCAACAAGCCACTTAATTGTTAAAGGAGTTGCGATTAGTACTGTAATAGCTATTATCGGTAGCCTCCAATCCATTTCTAATGCGGCTGGCCTTTCAATTAACCATGTAAATAATAAAGGAGAATCATAGAAGTCCGATGCCCATTCATGTAGATTTTTTACATGATGACCCACAACCGTGACACTATGGTGTAAATCATTGAAAGTTTTCA
>NYXJ01000002.1 GCA_002685315.1 Methanobacteriota archaeon | reverse complement strand
AATTGATACGGCTTTAGTGGATTCAGCTAAAGTTAGAAGATTTATGGATAGACTAGTAGGATTTGAATGCTCAAGGTTTTCTAGATCTTGGAAATTAGCGTCTATGGGGAGAGTGCAAACACCTACTCTAGGGTTCATAGTTGAAAGAGAATTGTTACGTGAAAAACACGTACCAATAAATTATCACAGTGTTAATTTCAGTTCAGATAATGTTAATTTCAAAATTGGATTCCATGAAAAGAATGACTCTGAAGCATGGATTGATGATGATGGAAAACATTTTCCAGATAGGACTTTTGATAAAGAATTAGCAGATCGTTCTATTGAAGTTCTTAATCAGAATAAAACCATAGAGATTGTCACTGTTAAAGAAGGTAAGAGTAACAGGAGTCCGAAACCACCTTTCACCACAGATACTATGTTACAAGCGGCTAGTTCAACATTAGGATGGTCTGTATCTAAAACTAGTTCTGTTGCTGGAGAATTGTATAATTCAGGACATGTGACGTACATTAGAACAGATTCTACTAGGACAAATAAGGATGCAAGAGATACTATCAAGCAACTCATTAGAGAAAAATATGGTGAAAAATTTCTAGGAGAGGGAGTTCTTGGACCCGATGCTAAAAAGGGAAGTAGTAATGTTCAAGATGCTCACGAGGCAATCAGACCAACGAGGCCTGAAATTAATCAACTATCGGAAGATAACAAAGATGATTTGAAAACATTATACAAATTAATTTGGGCAAGATTTGCAGGTAGCCAAATGTCTAACTCTATACGTGAAACAAGAAGAATTGAAGCGAAAACTGATAATTTAGACAAGAAAATAACAGGAACAGCATCTTGGAGAACGCACTCTGGATGGGAGGCTGTGTACAACGATTACCAAAAAGATATCATTGAAAAACCACCTTCTTCAGAACTGAGCATAGGATCAAAATGGGAGATAATGTGTGATTCTGAAAATCCTCAACTTGTTAGCGATGAAACAAAACCACCCAGGAGATTTTCTGAGAGTTCGATTGTACAACAGATGAAAAAGGTCGGAATAGGTAGGCCATCTACATATGTATCAACTATTCAAACATTGAATAGGAGAAAATATGTTGAAAATAACAGCGGCTCACTGATTCCTACGGACGCTGGAAAAACTATGTGGTTAGAAGTTGTACCATTTTACAACGAACAGGATAATCAAGGATTATTTAATAGTGAATTTACAGCAAAGATGGAATCGAATCTTGATACAATCGAAGATTGTACTCAATCTGCCCCTAAGATTTGGCACGATTTCATAGAAAATTTTGAAAGAATGAATAATAATGCTAAAACAAAGAAAAGGAGTGTCCCCTCTAAAAGACAAATTGAGTTACTTAATAATCTAATCAAAAATATGAAACAGAATGAGATAGTGAATTATCTCAATGGGAAAGAACCTCATGAGTTGACAGGGGATGAGATGAGAGAAACATTGGATTTAATCATCGAAGAAGGTGGTGATTTCCCAGCTAGCGAAAAACAAATAAATTTAATTATTAAATTGTCGGATCAATTGGGATACAAATTAGTAGATGTCTGTAAAATTGTCGATGTAGACGATATAAATAACCTCACAGGAGGTAAGGACGGCACCGCAAGTATGGTAATTGATCAATTGATTTCCGAGAGTCAATTATTACCTGCAACAGAATCACAAGTTAAATTAATTAATAAAATTGCAATTAGGGAGGAAGTTCCTCTAAGTGATATTCTTTCTATTGCAGACATTGTATCAATTGATGAGTTGACTAAGAAAGATGCTAGTAAAATAATAGATACTGTGATGAAGAAAAATAAAAAATCTCGCAAGAAATGAGATTAGAAGATATCAATAAGGTACACCTGTTGAATAAACTATGGATGAGTTCGACTATGATGCTGTTATAGTCGGTGCTGGGCCAATTGGGGGCTATCTTGCACAAAAGTTAGCAAAAAATAAACTGAAGGTTCTTATTTTGGAAGAACATTCGGAAATTGGTAGGCCGTTTCAGTGTGCGGGATTAGTAAACCCGAAAGCAATGGCATCTGTAGGATTGGTAAATACAGTACTCACTCCTATTTGGGGTGCTAGAATATACAGCCCAGAAGGGACATTAGTAGAAATTGGTCATGAAGAGAAAGTTAGAACCTGGTCAGTATGCAGAAAGTTATTCGATGAAGCAGTGGTAATACAGTCTATAGAATCGGGCGCAGATATTTGGTTATCTAGTAAACCTATCAATTTAGAAATTAAAGAAGATAGTGTTAACATAGAGATTCTAACACCTACTGGAATCAAGAAATTAACTACAAAAATCATCTGTGGGGCTGACGGTGCACATTCATGGGTTAGAAGAACAATGCGTATGGGAAGGCCTAAAGAAACCATGATTGGTATGCAAATAGAAGTTACAGGATATATGGGGAAAAATGGAAAACTCGACATGTATACAGGTTCTGATATTTCACCAGGATTTTTTGCATGGGTTATACCATCTGGAGATACAGCAAGAGTTGGCGTTTGGAGTCAGACAAAATATATCGGAGAAAGATCATGTGAAGAGCTACTAAATGAATTGATGAATAATAGCAGGTGGTCATTTAAGTTCAAAGATTGTAAAGAAGTAGGAAGATTCGTGGGGTCGGTTCCGAGTGGGATTTTGAAGAATACAACATCTACCAGAGTCGCTCTTTTCGGAGATGCTGCAGGAATCTGTAAGCCAACAACAGGAGGTGGTATTGGCCCGGGGTTTGCTCATATAGACATAATAGTTGATGATTTTATAGATTTGATACGAAAAAATAAATTAGATGCAACCAGTTTATCTAAGATTGATAAGAAAATTGATAAAATGAGAAAATCACAATCGAGAGCTAGGGCATTAAGAGATGCTTTTCTTTCCCATTCCACTGATGAAGAACTAGAAGAAATTTTCAAAGTTTGGGCTAAACCAGACGTTATAAAAATGATTAATGAGGTAGGAGAAATAGAAAACCCCATTCCATTAGGGACGAAAATGTTGAAAGATATTCCAGAATTCAGAAAACTTGCAGGGAAAGCAATAAAGGCAGTTTTATGGAGTTGAAAAAATGGTAAGGTCAGTTCAAAGGATTAGATACCCACCTTTCGAACATTACGACATGATCCCAGAGGAAATTCCTGTAATTGAAGTAATACTGGAATCTGAAAATAAACCGCCACCACCATTTAAAATTGGAAAAGAAGATAAATGGTTTGTTGAATGGAGAAAAATTAATGAAAATGATGAGGGGCTCAAATTAATACGTGGAAATGTATCAAAAGAAACGTTTCCATTCCTAATGCGAACAAGGAATGGATGGTATATTGATCCTGATCCAATGCACTACAGAGCGAGGGAAATGATTGCCCCAGCAGTGATAATATTAATTTCAACATTATTTATGAGAGCCATAACTCCTGCATTCAGTAATATTAATCTCATTAGTCCAATTTTAGAAATGTTGAATTACTCAATTAGGATAGGAGAATTGGATTACCCATTATTTTTATTTGTAGCATTCCCTATATTTATCTCTCCAATGATTTTTAGAATGATTGCAAATATGAGAGATATCAAGAGACAAAATTTTCTTATTTCTAATCCAATAGATTCGCCAGATATTCAGATAAATAATGGAGAGAATAAAATAAAAATTTCTATGCAAAAAGTACCATCAGGTCTCAAAATAATTCGAGGGAGAATACAAGTCGGAGTTGCAGTTCCCGAAAGAAAAATGATTCTTGAATCTCAGGGTAAAAAAGAGGGTGAGCAGACAATTCCAGGTATGTCCACTGCACTACCTGCCAGAAGAATTGCCTCAGGTGAAGAATTGGGTACTGGAGTTGGCGAATCAATACCGATGAATGTAGCTGACAAAAGAGTTATGATGTTAGAGCCAATGAGAGTCTTAGATCCTGGTAAATGGGTTGAAATGTCCAATAAAGAAAATCTATTAGGAATCACTTTAGAAGGGCCTGAGAAATTATGGCCTGGTTCAATATACTCTGGACTAATAGCCGTCCACTGGGAATTAATTATTGAGTTCTTGAGAAACGATGGGACCAAAATGAAATGGGTTAGACCTATAACAATGGATGATTACCATCATAAAATCGAAATTGAGAATTTACCTGTAAGAAGCGGAAGATTAGAACTATCTGATTTTTAATTTTGCTTAGGAATGGCTGCTACAAAATCACCTTCATAAAAAATTTCTGTGTTAAGATGGTTATAGTCGGAATCTCTTTTAATTGGAGAAAAACCTGCACGAATTATAGACATCTGCAATTCTTCCTCCTTAGCTAACGTTTTCTTTGTCCCAGAAGCGGAAACCACATTTTCTTCCATCATCGTTGAGCCGGCATCATCTGCACCAGCTAAAATTGCCATTTGAGCAACACCGAGACCCATCGTAGGCCATGATGCTTGAATGTGGTCAATGTTATCGAAGAATAAACGAGAAACAGATATATGCCTAAGATATTCAACAGGTCCAGCACCTAATTCTATGCGATTTCTACCACGATTTCTCTTTCCGAATGAATTATTTTCTAATTGAACAGGCCACGCTACGAATGATGTAAAACCAACCCTGCCCTTAGAAATTGCTTGATCTTGTAACTCCCTAATACGTTCCATATGGAGTATGCGGTGATGTTCTGTTTCGCCGAAACCAAAAACATTAGTTGCAGATGTCGTAAGTCCTAGTTCTTGTGCCTCAGACATAACTCTAAGCCAATTTTCCGCGGAACCTTTCTTAGGAGAAATATCAAGTCTGACATCATCAACTAACATTTCGGCACCGCCGCCCGGGAGACCGTGCATACCAAATTCTTTCAATTTCGTCAATACTTCTAGTGTAGAAAGATTACAAACATCTGCGATTCCTTCAATTTCTATGGGGGAAAAACAATCCAATGAGATTTGTGGATGTTTATTACGGATGTAAGAAAGTAATTCTAGATACCATTCAAGATCTAGGTCAGGATTAACACCTCCTTGCATTAAGATTCTAGAGCCACCTATATTTTCTAGTTCAGAGATTCTTTGACTAATCTCTTCAAAGGATTGAGTATATACTTCAGAATGCCCCGGAGGTCTATAAAATGAACAAAATTGACAATTTATGGTGCAAATATTAGTATAATTGATATTTCTATCAACTAGGTATGTCACGGAATCACCTGGTACTTGCTTTTTTCTTCTTTCTAGAGAAACGAACATCAGGTCATTAATATCTGCATCTTCGTAAAGAATGGTTGCATCTTCAACAGAAAGTCTCTTTGCATCAGGCAATAGTTGCTCAGAGAGAATTTTTTCCCAATTACGCATTTTTAACCCTCAATCATTTTACCGACTAAAGATTCAATCTCAAAAATCTCTTTGGGACATGAAGATGTTAGAATTACTGGTCCTTCATTAGTNACTAAAATATCATCTTCTATTCGAATCCCTATACCTGAATATCTCTTTGGAATATCAATATCTGACCTCCAACTTCCAAAGTAAAGACCTGGTTCTATAGTTAACACCATTCCAGGTTCAAGTAGTCTCTCTGGGCCCTTGTCTCCTTGTCTACCACCACCGACATCATGTACGTCAAGACCTAACATATGCCCGGTCCCATGCATGAAAAAATTCCTGTAAGGGCCGTTATAATTTTGACCTAATGCTTCTTCTAGACTGCAATCAAGTATACCTAAATCGATTAATCCTTGTGCTAAAACATTTGAGCTAGCGTGATGCATAGAACTCCACGGAGAACCAACAATACAAGCTTCAATTGCTGCTTTTTCTGCATTTAAAACTAAATTATAAATTTCTTTTTGTGCATCTGAAAACTTCCCATTAACTGGCCATGTTCTAGTGATATCAGATGCATAACCTGAAATTTCACAACCAGCATCAACTAAAACTAAATCTCCATCATTTATTTCCATATTATTCGAATTGTAATGTAAGATTGTCGCATTATCTCCACCGCCAACAATTGAACTGTAACTTGGACAACTTTGATTTGTTGAGAAATGTGCTTCAATAATAGACTGAATTTCCCATTCACCAATTCCTGAGTAGGTTTTCATTATACCTTCGACGTGAGCTTTGGATGCTAAAATTCCTGCCTCATGCATAATTTTAATTTCTTCATCGGATTTAATTACTCTCAAATCGTCCAAAATTACTCTAGCATCTGTTATCTCTAGATTGGTTTTTTTAATTATTNTATCGAGTTTNTCATCGAAACCAGTNACACTGGAAATNGAATTACAATTATCTAATTTNTTCTGAACTATTTGCTCCAAATCTTCTATTGAAAAGGCTTCATCAACTGGCCANAACGAAGAAGCACCCTCTGTTCCGACTCTTCTTCCTTCCCANATTTCCGCACGTGTATCGCGTGGTTGAACAAAAAGACTACTCTTCCAAANTCCTGAATCATTAAATGCCATAAAAACAGCCTCTGGTTGCATCCAACCACACAAATACAGCATGTAAGAATTAGCACGAAAAGGATATGAAGTATCATTTGATCTAATTCTTACNGGATTAGTTGGGATTAAAATCAATGCATCTTCTTTGCATTTAGAGAGAAATCTATCCTGCCTACGCCTATACTCATCCATAGAGAACGGCAGTTCACCCATAACACTCATATGTTAACGAAATGGCTTCCTCTTATTTATCTGTGTAATTCATTATTTTCCTTTAGACCATTTTGGGATAGAATTATTTTCTGAATCTTTTCTAAATCTGTAGAAAATGGAAGAAATTAAGAAAAGAAATGAAATNAATAATATTATCAAAGGATAAGGCAGAGAATCATTNACATTAGGATTAATTAATTTTACAGACTGTGAGGAGAAATCTCCATCATTATCCATTACATCAAGTCTCAGAACTATTTCCTTATTATCAGTCTGGTTTTCGGGCCAAATNAATTCCCTGTTTTCACATCCTTCAAACATTACAATTCCATTAATTGACCAGATACATCTTAANCCTTGTAAATCATTTTCNGTATCTGAAGATTTAGAACCATCTAACAAAATAGGATNGAGGGAATCAAGATTAATTTCATCACCNTCATTTACANNTATACCGTTAATACTTAATTTCGATGAGGGNATGANATTTGATATAGAGAAATTGTATTCAGTAGTAGATGATAAACCACCTTGATCTACTACTTCTAACTTGAGGTTATAATTTGCAGATATGCTACTATCTAACTCAAAAGAGAGAGCCTCATAACCTTCATGGACAATAATACTATTATCTCTGGAATTAGTACATGTCCAAATAAAATATAATATTTCTTCTGTCCAAATTGGATCCTCTGATGAGGATGCATCAATTACCATTGTAGACAATNCTTCTACAATATCTGATGGAGGGGTTGTTATTGTGATTGTAGGATTTAGATTATTTAGTTTGAATGGTAGACAAGTGTAAAAATCCATGATATCTGAATCATCAGGATTAGATAAAAGAATGACCAATTCATACCATCCATCTGGCTTTGTCTCCATATCTAATTCAAATGAAAAGAAATTATTATCGTCAAAAGAAAGAGAAACCTCATTTTCGATATTGGAAATTGGTTGGACATTACATGTTTCAGTAAAAGTTACATAACGCTTGACAAAAATTTGAGCAGAAGAAGGATTACCTCCCATAATATCACTAATTCTACCTTCAACTAGTAAGTTTCCATTAATCCAATCATTTTCTAATGGATTTTCAACAAGCATTGTATAATTTGAATCTGAAACATAATTTTCGTTAGAAATGAAAAAGGGCATTTTATCTTCTAAAATTACTATTGAGTCAAANGTNACAGTAACCTTGAATTCACAAGAACAAGAATAATAATCATTTGGATTTATATTCATTTGCCAATCCATTGAGAAATAATCTTCACTTAAGGGAGTAAGCTGCTCTGATTCTCCATTGAACAGCCCCCAATTATATTTGAATCCTGTGGAATTATAAATTTCCCAAGAAACTTGAACTTCTTCTTCGGAACTAACGACTGTGCCAGAAATAATANTTTCATCCTGAATTATCTCGCCAAATGCAAAATCAAAACCTATAGAAACNTCTATTTCCTCTGATTCCGCAGCAACAGAATCAACNGAGAATATTAATAATAATACGGAAAATATCCCTATTAGAATNNCTCTCATGCCTATTCCGAGAAGCATTATAGTATTGAATCCAATCCTTTGGAGATTCAGAATCATCTATCAGATATCTGTAATTGCCACAAAAGTTCATCTAACCACAAACCCAGTGTTCTACGATTAACAAACTCATGGCTAGCCTGTGCCGATAAGACACATTCACAGGCTGCAGCCGCAAGAACTACAGAAGAACTCATTGGGAATCTATTACCTAGTGCTGCAGCTAGAGCGGTTGCTGCGGCATCATGAAGGCCTATTTGTTGAGAAGGCGACGGTGCTGCACATGGAATAAACTCTATATTTCCATCAGCCTCATATAGCGTAACTCCATCAATACCTCCAAGGACTATCATAGAATCCCAATTGTAGGTCTTAATCAAACTGGATGCCGCCTCTTTGGCACTTTCTAACATTAAACGCCTCCTAAGTAAATCAAGACCTCTAATCTCAAAAAGAACTACCGTTGCTCCACGACTTCTTTCAAGGCCGGTTAATTTAGGGTCAACAATGGATGGTATTGAATGTTTTTTCGCACATTGAATAAGTTTTTGAGCACCNACATCNGTTAAAACNCCCTTATCATAGTCAGATATAACCAATGCACAACTATCAGGAATTGATTCCAGTGTCATTTCAACTAAACGATTACTNACTTCTATGTCCAATTCATCTAGAGGTTCCCTGTCTGCTTGCAATAAAATCTGGGTTTTCTCAAGTAAACTCTGTCTACTCCCGAAAAATCTAATTTTAGTTAGAGTTTGACGATTGTTAACTGTCTCGATTCCATCAATCGAAATACCATCTGAAAGGAATTGGTTTTTGATGAAATCTCCTTCTCTATCGTCACCTACGGATGAAAATACAGATACNTCAAGTCCTAATGAATTTAATCCTCTTGCAATATGTGCTGCTGCACCTGGTGATTCCTCTGAGCGCATAATTTTCAAAACTGGAACAGGGGCAGTTGAAATCAGCCTATTGGAGTATCCATGATGATATCTATCCAGCATTATATCTCCGATAAGGGTGACTTTAGAAGATCCCATATCATCCAAGAGATTTCTTAAATTCTTCAATATTTTTTTTCTATCAGTCCGCCCCTCACTCATGTTATCATTCCTCGGAGTATAAACACATGAATGATATTTTGCAACCGTCGACATGAAAACAAGAAGCCCCTCGTAGACTCATGGAGCCATACAATGAGTGCTGGATTTATTCAGGTTCCGCTAAAGAAAGGTTATGGAATAAATCAGCAATAGGTCAGAAAATCAATGGCAANAATCTTTTATTGAGTTCTTCGGAAGTTATTTTTTGTCATGACCATAGGCATTTAGATTGGCCTTATGAAAATTGGTTANACGAAGAAANCAAAAAAAAGCCTAATTTAATTAATGAAGCAATTATTTTAGAAGCTTTGAGAGTTCCAGGNAATAAAGTNATGTTAACTGAAAAATTAGGAGAAAAGAATGANNTCATTTTTAGTCGAGAAACATGGGGTCTAAGATGGAATTCTNATTGCCATCCAAGAGTNGATGAACCTGAATCTGAAGTTAGATGGTTCCATTCATCCGAATACATTAACATGAATGAATTATTATCTTGGACAATTGATGTACAGGNAAGAAANCGNATTGCAGAAGTNTTGGTTGTTGATAATGAGCAAGCTGTAGTCACTTACAATNTAACATCAGAAAACCCATTTGGAGAATTATCGCCTCCAAACAGAGATGATATTAATCTTATATTAAAATATGANAAAATTGAAATAAATGGAGGNAATTTATATTTTGGATATGAAAANTGGCCTTTAGAGCAACTGGGAATANATTATCAAGATGGAAGAATAATCGATCAAATTACTGAAGAATACATCNCTATAGATGCCAATGATTTCTCAGATATCACAGATGTATTTTCGGATTTATTAGAAAGAGGCTTGCATCCAAGAACTGGATTCAAATATGGAACTGAATGGAGATGTTATGATAAAAAAATTGGCATAGATCATGCCCCCTGGTTAGTTGTCAGTCCATCAAACAAAAAGATGAATTGGGAAAGCGCTTGTCTAGCATCAAGATTAGCATCCGGTGTAAATAAAACATGGCTNCAACCATTGAAAATTGATGATGTTTGGAAATATCTAGGAATAATAAGACCTCCTGCAAAATCAAGATGGACAAATCCTATTAAAAAATGAAAAAAAATCATTCAGATTCAGAATGTTCGTCCCTATTAGCATTAGAGCCACCGGTGAATATTGACAAACCCAGAAGAATACTAATCATTAGTAANCCATTTCCTGGCTCTGCAATCCATGAAAATAATGCATTACTATTGAAAGTAGATTTTGCTTCAAGAGTAATTGGAATTCTGAGTTCGATACCAAAATTATCTACTAAAACTAATTCTCCTCTAGCTATCATTCCGGGCACTAACAAATTATCTGGTTTAATAACGATCTCGATATCATCGCCTGGGCTAATAGTCATGCTAGATTCCAAACTTGCTATCCTTGAAGCTGCACCCTGTATTTCAAGGTTGTAGAACCTTGATTCTTCCCCTTCAAAATCAGGTATTATAGAAATTGTATTATCCTTTTCTGAATCAACTAGTAGTAATAAATTATCTGTAATGATTCGATGACCAACTTGATGCCACTTCAAATCAATTTCTCTTAAATTAGATTCACAGCCTAATGTGCCAATAATATTTCCAGATGAAGGGAAATTATCATNTATTGTCATAATTGAAACTATTGAGGTACCAGAAGATAATTCCATAGTTCGGTTAATATTATTCCCATTATATGCATTTATTTCAATAGAGAAATTACATNTCGAATCAGTATTCACTTCTACAAAAATTGATTCACCGTTAAGTAATTCTACGGGCTGACGAGGAGTTAGAACATTGGAATTATTTATTTCGATAACTGGTGTGATGGAAATTAAATAATTGCCACTATCTAAAGATTCTACACTAGCAAACCAACTAACCAAACGCCCTCTATTGTCATAAATCAACATTCCATCTGATTGTTCGATATTACCGAACTTTGTACCGTCAGTAAAAACATCACCAACACTACCTGAATCCTTATTTCTAATCAAGGCATCATCACCATCAGCTTCAATAATTTTTAACCATGCATTATTTGAATCCGTATTTACGAGGTTACTACTAGTGTCTCCATTATTGAGATCTTGGTATTCAACTAATATTCCATGCCCAGGAAGTGATGAATCAAAACCAAAATTACCTCTATTTGTTATCTTAATATATTCTCCGGGACCTGTCTCGATTGAAAGATAATCGCCACCATTAGAAATAGGATCCAGGGTGAAATTACCACCGACATTAGGNTCTACGACAATCCCTCTATCAATTCCAATTAATTCTAATGTTGAGGAGGAAGGTAAAGCCGGTGAGTTCCCGTTACCATTCCAATTCCCACTAGCCATTATTCCCCATTCACCTATTCCATTCCAATTGCTTGTTGGAAGAGAACTATGGACATCATACAAATCATAAGCACCCATCTGGTGAAGCATTTCATGGACAATGGTCCCCACTCCGGACTTAGTAGAAGCAATTGTATAATGATTAATTGACCATTTATCAATAACTATTGGATTATCTAGTCCTGACATNTGACTCCAAATTGAACTTGCTCCNCCACCAATTTCTTGTGGATTCGCAGAATGAAGTATTAGNAGTCTNTCAANNATACCATCATCATCAAAATCCCANGGNGATAAATCTTTATTCNATANAGAATCTTTAACTGCATTTTCTACTAGATCTTCTACACCTGCTCCATCGGTCCCCGAATCTCTACCGTTTTCTCCATCCTGACCCCAAAAGTCGATATTATAGCTAGATATCCAAACTTCATCTAAAATTGTTGTATTGAGAATTGACTTACCAGCATTAATTTGATTGATATAATCGCTAGCAGAGCTTTCAGAATCAAGAATTNTTTCAGCTCTATTCGAATCGAATATATCTCCTTCAAAAGTAACAGGTATTACAAGCCAATTTTCATTTTCTTGAAGGCCGACTAAGATGTCATGTTCATGTTGGCTCTCATTTTGAATCTGATCATCTAGCCATTCATTAATGACTTCGGAATATATATTTGCCAATAAGCCGAAAGAAACTATCGCGAGGGCCAGAATTGCTCGCGTCTTACTCATATATGCCGCTAAACTAACTATGATTTGAATACNATGTATTTTTGTTCGATAATTTATTCAAAAATTGGGGTGAGGCGAGATATAGAATCAGNAAANAATACNGTCAGAAGAGATATTATNATCCTNAATCCATCATAAGTACTNGGAAGNGATAATAATACCAAAGANAANCAAATCAANANANTCCTAATACGTATTCTAGATTCATTATCTGTAACCATACCAAAAAACCGAGACATTGAAAGAACTAAAGTAGTTAATGTTCCGATAACCAATATCCATGAAACCCCAATTCCTAAGCTAATTATTGAAACGGCATCATACCTAGCAGATACAATATTATTTCCGCCTTCAACCATCCCAACTTCATCAAAATAATTAACTAAAAAAGGAAGAGCAATGAACCATATGAGATATAGCAAAATAGGTATAATAACTCCACTCAAGAGTAAAGAAAATGTAAACCATTTTTTTTCCCTATCATATAATCCTGGTAATGCAAAATTTCTAATTTTATATGTGGTATAAGGCAATACCATTGCAATAGAAAAAATAAGTAATAAAGCCCACTTAGTATCAATCCAGTCATATGGGCTATACACAGAAAATACAAAATTATCAGCATCTAATGAAAGACTGTCGAGCCAATTTCCGAGAATGTCATCGATATAAAAAGAAAGGAATATAGATGCCATAACTACTCCCAAAGCACTAAATCGAATTATCTTAAATAACTCAGAAAAGTGTTCTGAGAAGGTCATTTTTTNATTCTGATAAAATTCCATTCAAAGTAAATCCTTAACTTTAGGTTTTGCTCTTGCAGCTAAAATTGTCCGATAAAAGCAGTAAGCNAACCATCCACTTAACAAGAATGTAAANCCTATTACAAAACTAGTAAGNTCTGTGACATTTTGTGCTTCNGGATCTAAAANTGCTCTAGGAGGGAACTCTAGNACTGCGTCTTCAGCCANCCATCTNACTGCAATAACGAATGAAACTAAACTGAAGAACAATTGTCTCAATGCTTGTGGATAGGCCAACTCTGATGCTAAGTACTCNGGACCATCNTCATATTTTCTTTCAAGTATCTCTCTTTGTACAAGTGCTCCNATAATTAANGCAGTTAAACTGAACCAATAAAACATACTACCTTGTTCATAAATTTTCATAGAAAGCGCTTCTTGTCTCTTAGCCTCTTTCTCAGCATCAGTTTCTTCTAGAAGGAATAAGGAGTCATAATCACCTACTGAAATAGTTCTTGTGGACAATGTAGCTTCATCTTCACCTTCTGCAATAGTACCTGGTGGGCTGATAGAAAATGCCAGTAAATTCCAATAATCTTCGGCATCTGGTATTCCTCCACCATCTACTGAGTTACCTGCTAACCAGAAATTTACTGTTCCGCTGTCATTAGAAGGAGCCGTCCAAGTAACTATCCATATACCATCTGAGTCTGTTTCGCTATGAGATATATCTGCTTCGGTATCTGCAGCAATACGAATTTCTTGATCTTCATTCCAAGAAAACACGCCGATGGAATCAGAAGATAATAAAAATCCTGCTTTAGAGTTGCCGCTCCCTCCAGAAAGTGTTAATGAATCTGCTACCTTGATTGTAAACTCATAACTCTCACCCAATTCATACATTATAGGGACACTTGTAATCATTACAACAGCTCTCTCTGAGGCTGCGCCGTTATTATGGCACGAACACCCATATTTTACTGTTGGATCGCCATCCTGATTCAGGTACGGAGGCCCACCACTATTTCCTAAAGCAGGTATTGCAGCCATACCTATAATCAAAAGAACGACTAGAGCTTTGGAGTTGATGCTCGCCATGCAGTACACCTATGTTATTTCGAGTGTTGACTACCACATAACCGTTACTTTACGATGACCTTTGAATTGATGAAATTACAAGTCCTTAATTGCAGAGTTTAATTCATTCATCATCTTCTTTCCATCACCAAATAACATCATGGTTTTATCCTCATAGAAAAGATCATTGTCAACTCCTGCATAGCCAACGGACAAACTTCTCTTGATTATCACAACTGTTCTTGCTTTATCAGCATCGATTATTGGCATACCCGCCAAAGGACCCTCTCCACTTCTTGCGGCGGGGTTACAAGTATCATTCGCACCAATGACTACTGCCATATCGCATTCAGGGAACTCAGGATTAATATCTTCCATCTCAATAAGTTGATCATATGGTACATTGGCTTCTGCGAGGAGGACGTTCATATGTCCGGGCATACGGCCTGCAACAGGGTGAATTGCATACTTTACTTCGGTTTGGAACCTTTCTTGAAGAAGGTCCGCGAATTCTTTAACTTGATGTTGGCACTGACTTACTGCCATTCCATAACCAGGTACGATAATTACTTTTTGTGCTCCATCAACCATCATTGCAACTTCTTCTGCATCTGAGCCAACTTTCGTTCTAGTAAGAGTCTCTTTCTCAGTACCACCAAATGATTTGAATAGAACATCTGGCAGTGTTCTATTCATCGCTTTGCACATAATGAAAGTTAGTATTAACCCCGATGCTCCTACTAAGGATCCAGCTACTATTAGTACACTATTACCAATAATAAAGCCCGTAAACGCAGCAGCTATCCCTGAAAAGGAGTTTAGTAAAGATACAACTACTGGCATATCTGCTCCTCCAATAGGCAAAACAATAATGATTCCTAAAACACTAGAAATTAATATTATGGCGAATAATATTTCTTGGTCACGTGGGTCAGAGATACTTAGATAAATTAATGCTAGAACTGCGATTGTCAATGAAACTTTAACATAATTTAACCATGATGGACCCCAAGTTGGTGTCCTGAACCATTTGCCAAATATTTCTATTCCTCCCTTAAGTTTGAACATAGCCAAAATTGAACCAGTGAGGGTCATCCAACCGACTAAAGCAGAGAGTCCTGCGGCTACCATTAAGACTTCCAATTCTAATCCTGAGGGTAGTAATAACTCCTCATTTTCAATATATTTCCATGATTCAGATAGGGCAACCAAAGCAGATGCAGCACCACCAAATCCATTGAATAGAGCAACTAATTCTGGCATACCAGTCATTTCAACTTTGACTGCCATGATGTAACCGATTGCAGAACCCACAAGTATTCCTGAAACGATTAGGGTCCATTGTGCACCTCCTTCTAAGTGCATATCCGCTACAGTGGTTAAGACTGCAACTAGCATACCCATTGCGCCTAATTGATTACCCGCTGGTGCGGTTCTTGGATGGCCCAATTTTTTAAGACCAAGGATGAACAAAGATGCTGAAATGAGATAACCGATTGATACCCATTCACTAAATATCATTTTTAGCCCTCCTTTCTCTTATTTTTTCCGGCAATCATATTCAACATACGATTGGTTACTGCAAAACCACCGATCACATTTATCATAGCTAATACAATAGCTAAAAATGCTAACAAACCAGAAACCAAAGTGTCGCCACCATCGTAAGCAACGTTAGCACCTATTAGAGCACCCACTACACTGATACCTGAAATTGCATTTGCTCCACTCATTAGTGGAGTATGGAGCATTGCAGGGACCTTGGTTATTAATTCAAATCCAAGAAATATTGATAAAACGAAAAGGGTGATTGATCCTATTAGTAGTTCAGGAGTCATCAAAGAACACCTCCTAATCGTGTTTGTTTATCTTGGATTTTTCCATCCTTACATATCAAAACTCCACCCATACCTGGGACATAAAAATCGGATTCTTCTGGTGAACCAAATAGAATATCATCATCATCAGAAATAATTAGTTCGCCCTCACTAACTATGGAACTAATAAAAGTTGTAAGATTATTAGAAAATAGCATACTGGCAGTATTTGCTAGAGTTCCGGGAAGATTAGACGTTCCTACAATTATTACTCCATTATCAGTAGTGTATACTTCTCCAGGTTTTGTCAATTCACAATTACCACCTACGTCTGCATTCATATCTACTATTACTGTCCCTGATTTGAATTTTGAAACTGCAGAAGCAGGTATCGTAATTGGAGCAGGTCGACCAAAAATCCTAGCAGTAGTCACAATAATGTCAGATTCTGAAGCCACTTCACAAACCGTATCATTAACTTTCTTGATAAATTCTGGAGTCAATGGTTTTGCATAACCAGAATCATCCTCGAAATCATCCATACCTTCCACTTCAATAAAACGACCACCGACAGATTCTATTTGCTCCGCTGCAGATTTCCTGACATCAGATGCATAAACAATTGCCCCTAATCTCTTTGCAGTAGCAATTGCCTGAAGGCCTGCTACTCCGCTGCCCATTATTACTACTTTAGCTGGTTTAACTGTACCCGCAGATGTTGTCATCATCGGAATTCCACGAGGGACATAGGACGCACCTAATAGCACAGCCTTGTAACCCGCTAAGTTATCTTGACTTGAGTTTACATCCATAGATTGGGCTCTGGATAATCTTCTGGGAATCATGTCCATAGAGAAGAGAGTTACATTCGAATCAATACAAGATTTAATTTTTTCAGGATGTCGAAATGGATCAGCAACACATACTAAATTCATGCCATCACTCAACTCAGAAGAATCTAACATCCTAATCGACATAATAATTTCACACGAAAGTGCCTCTTCTCTAGAGCAAATATTTGCTCCTGCGGCTGAATAATCTGAATCAGAATAATTAGATTTTTCTCCCGCACCTTTTTCAAGAAAAACTTCCAAACCTTTTTTCATTAATTTTTTCACAGAATTAGGTACAATAGCAACTCTATTTTCACCAACCGGCTCTGTCAATACTCCTAACCTCATAATACCACATCTACAAATTTAAGCCTAGGCTCATTGTTGTTGAACACAGCGAACGTAATCAGATTATTGAATGAAACGGGTGGATGTCTTCAAAAAAGGTTTCAAAGTATCGAAAAATTAGAATAAAATTGTATATCCAATTCCAAAAACTGCCACATCGCAAATTGCATGTGAAAGCCAGCAAACCCAAATTGAACGGAATCTGATATATAGCCAAGACCATATTGCTGCAGCAGATAAAAGTCCGAAACAAGCAATGATTGTTTGCCACCAAATGAATCCAAATAAATGCAATGCTATAGCGTGATGAAGGGTGAACATAGCCGCTGAAAAGATTATTCCAATTACGTCACTGCGAAATAATTCAGAAGACTTTGTGGTAATGAACCACCTGAATACATATTCCTCTAGTAGGCTATTGATAAATATCCAATAAAACATTCCAAGAACGTATAAATTTATATTATCCAGACCTTTTGATTGTAATATATCGACCATTCCATCTATATCTAATGTTTCATTGGATAAAAACCAAGTAATTACAATTATTAAAGACATCAGTATTCCTGTTATCAACCCCCAAACTATTCCTTCCTTAGTAGGAGATTTTTTTGAGATTGGTTTCCTTTCTACCTTCAGATACCATATAGTTGGAACTAAGAAAATCCAAACTTTACAAGATGCAAAGAATAATTGCGACAACAATTCACTTTCAATTATTTCGATACCAAATATAACCGATGCAGAGGGTATAAAGCCAACCAATAATATGGCGATGAGAGGTTTATTACGTAACTCCATTATTTGTGCTATAATATTTGATCTAATGAACATTCGCCCTACAATTGAGTTCAACACTCGCTAAAGGCTAAGGATGAAACACCTACGGGATGATAATGAGGATGACTTTATGGTAAGAGAATCGAGAAAGATTGCAGTGATAGGTGCAGGTAATGTAGGTGCAACATGCGCCTTTGTAATGGCCGAAAGAAAATTAGGAGACATTGTACTTCTTGATATATACGAAGGCTTCGCTAAAGGTAAAGCTCTTGACATGAGTCAAGGCGGCCAAGTTCTAAATTACGATGGAAAAATCACAGGCACTTCAAAGTACGAAGATATAGCTGACGCAGATGTTGTAGTGGTGACATCT
>NYXJ01000001.1 GCA_002685315.1 Methanobacteriota archaeon | reverse complement strand
ACGGTGATGATGACCATGATGACCACGGTGATGATGACCATGATGACCACGGTGATGATGACCATGATGATACGCTTGTAGGAGATGGCGATGGATTCACTTACGACCCACACAGTTGGTTAAGTCCCCTAGCTTTCCAAGCACAGATTAATGTTGTTTTGGCTACACTAACTTCAACATTCCCTAATGGTTCTGACTCTTTCACTGAAAATGCTGGATCTTACAGTGTTCAATTGATGGGTCTTCATGAGAGGTACACAGCGGCTTTCGGAGTAGATGGAACTTGTGATATGGCGGGACAGGAGAAGACAATTGTTGCAAACCACAATGCATACTCTTACATGGCTGTACAATATGATATTGATATTATCACATTACATGGCTTAGATCCAGAAGGTGAGCCATCACCTGCAGATATTGCTGAGGTTATAGAAAGTATAGAAGAGAAAGGAATCACAGTACTTTTCGTTGAAGAATTTACAGACCAAACAGCACTTAATTCTATAGTCGAGCAGACTGGAGTCACATTACAGATTCTTTACACAATGGAATTGGCTCCCAGCGATTCAAGCGATGATTATCTATCAATGATGAATAAGAATCTCGAAAATATTATTTCTGGATGCGGATGTTAATTATTTTCGACGTTTATTGGTGATTAAAATGAACTATGTAGATTTATTGCCTATTATCTTCGTTGCAGGAGTTTTTGCAGCGTTAATAGGTAACTTAACGATAGAATATTTGTATGCTAAGCGAGCAAAATTTTGATAATTACCAACTTTTAATGATATTTTAAACCTAGGTGGAAATAAATGTGGAACAGAATTCAATTGTAGATGATTGTTGTGACCCTCCCATTTTGGAAGTTAATAATTTAACTGTAATTCGTTCAGGTAAAGTCGTTCTAAAAGATATAGATTTAGTAGTGCATAAGGGAGAATTTATCGGCCTTGTGGGCCCAAACGGAAGTGGTAAATCTACATTTTTACTATCACTTCTTGGAGTTTTAAAGTCACATAAAGGATCCATATCAATCTATGGTAATCAACCTTCTCCGAAGAATTTTTTCGGAAGAGTGGGATGGGTTTCTCAGGCCGCTTCATACTTACCTAGGCAAGTCAAGTTAACTGTACGTGAGTTGGTTAAGTTGGGAACCATTAATGCTAAAAATATGTTTTCATGGTCAGATTATGGCAGGAATGAAAAGGTTGTCAAAGCTATTGAAATGGTTGGTTTAGAAGATGTTATTGATGCTGATATTTCAAAACTTTCTGGTGGCCAAAGACAGCGTGCAGTAATTGCCAGAGCATTAGCCACTGAAGCTGATTTTATCTTACTCGATGAGCCTTTAGTAGGTATGGATCGTAATGCTAGAAACTCTTTGTTGAAATTATTAGATAAACTATGTCATGATTCTGGGAAAACAATACTAATGGTTTCNCATGATTTAACTGCAATACGCCAAACAGCACATCGTATGATTTTTTTAGAAGAGAAAATTAGATTTGATGGTCCAACTAATCTTTTTCCAGATTTAGAGACTCTTGCTGATTTACGGGGTATTACCCCCGTTCATGAGGGGCCAATTCATTTCCATTCAAACGAGGTTCCATGGGCATCTGAGGTGATTGAATAATGGCTATTGGGAAAGAATTGATGAATATTATAACACCCTTGCTGGAAGGTATAGCTCCATTTATTCCCGGTGAAGTGTTCCCTTACTTCTTTACTATGGAAATGTTTCAACGTGCATTAATTTCGGCAGTCCTAGTAACTATTGTTGCCGGTCTTCTTGGAACATTCCTACTAATTCGAAACCTTGCTCTAATAGGAGATGGTTTGGCGCATGTATCTTTTGGNGGAGTTGCTATTGGAGTTGTTTTAGGTGCGACATCTCCATTGTACTATGCATTGGTTTTCAGTATTTTCGCCTCAATAGTGATTTACGAACTTCAGTCCAGAGAAATACTTACTGGGGACGCATCCATAGCGATTTTCCTTACTGGCATGTTAGCTTTTGGTTTGGTTGCCCTTCGTATTGGGGGAGGCGGCATTACTACAGATATAGAGGGATATTTGTTTGGAAATCTTTTGTTAATTGATGAATCAGATTTAGATATGATTGTATATATTTGTTTATTTTCAATTCTTATACTATTCAAAATTAGTTCAGGTTTACTTGCTACCACAGTCGACCCTCTATCAGCAGCAGTTCAAGGAATTCCTGTTAGAGGAATTGGTCTGTTATTCAGTGTAATCACAGCTGCAGTTGTTGTCAGTATGGTCCAAGTTGTTGGAGCATTATTAGTCACATCATTGCTTGTAACTCCCGCAGCAACTGCTCAATTAGTTGGGCGTAGTTTCCGTTCATGCATGATATGGACACAAATTTTTGGTTTGAGTTCTGTTATGCTAGGGCTCTATCTCTCTTCAGAACTTGACACTGGCAGCGGTTCAATGATTGCTTTAGTTGCTGCAACAATATTTTCTGTAGTTGCAATTTTATNTAATTTCAAGTTTTTTTCTAATTTTATAATGTNTANGGAAAATTAGTTTAACANTAATTCAAATAAGAGTTTTGCCGAGGCTAAACTTTATATTAGCCAAGGCTAAACATTATTTATGTACTCAGTAGCGATAGAAGACTATCTGAAATCTCTCTGGAAACTTGGTCCAAAAGATGTCGGCACTCAGGAGTTAGCCTCATATCTTGAAATTAAACCTGCATCTGTAACTAAAATGGTACTTAGATTGACTGAAATGGGATTAGTTGATCATACTCCATACAAAGGTGCCTCGTTAACTCGTAAAGGAGAGTTAGAGGCTTTATCGGTTGTACGTCGGCACCGTTTATTGGAATCGTTCCTTTCTCAGACATTAGGATTAGGTCGTGACCAGTTACACGCCGAAGCCGAAAAATTAGAACATGCTTTATCAAAAAATCTTGAATATGCCATAGCAGAATATCTCGGAAATCCAACTCGTGATCCTCACGGACATCCAATCCCTGGGCCTAATGGTGAATTATATAATGAAACAGATCTTCCTTTATCTGATTCTCCGATTAACATGATTCTAACTGTTATGCAAGTTCCTGACAGTGACTCTAATATTTTGTCATGGTTAGAAAATAATGGCATACATCCAGGAATTAAAATAAAAATAATTTCTAGAGATGATTTTGACGGTGGTCTTAATGTTAATATTGGTAATTCTAAAATACGTATTTCCTCATCAATCGCTAGCTTAGTAAAAATTTCTTTTGAGGAGTGAAGAATTTGGTAACCTCGGATGAAATTATTGAGGTCATTGTTGTAAGTATGCGGGATGCTTTTCTTGCAGTAACTGTTTTTGTAGCTGCTATGGTTCTATTATTCAGTTGGTTACAATATATTAGTGCGGGGAGGTTCGTTGATATAATCAGAGCAAATACCAGTTGGCAACCAGTTTTCGGAGCTCTCATGGGTATCACTCCAGGATGTGGTGGTGCGATTGTAATGATGCCAATGTACGCTCGTGGTTATGTTACTTATGGAACTGTAATATCGACTTTAATTGCTACTTTAGGTGACGCAGCATTCGTTTTAATCGGCGCAGCGGTTACTGATCCATCATTTATTGCCCCAGTTGTCGCAGTGCACCTTATCTCTTTCGTCGTCGGAATTTCCTGGGGCTATTTTGTTGATATCATGAAGATAACGCCCAGAAATCCATTAGGGAAATTTAGTTCAAATTATAATGAAAATTCTTCTTCAAGAATTGTTCTTCAAGAAACAAATGAAAATTTGACAGAAGTTTTTGATGACCTCGGTAGAGAAGAAAAAACCGGCTGGGGATATTTCCTACTTCATCAAGGCTACACTGTTTGGTGGATTGTAACATCTCTTGGATTAATATTTGCAATTTTACTATTAGTATGGAGTGCTCAAGATGCGGATTTCGCTCTTGAAATTAATTACAATCCCTTTACTCTTGATGGCTTCATTACATGGATTGGTTTGATTGGAACATCGTTATCCATAATTCTNTACATTTCGCAAAAGAATTGGATTAGTGATGATTCTGAAGCAACTATAGGTGATAAATTATATTCGATGCGCGAAACAATGATTCATTCGGCAAGTGAAACTGCATTTGTTACTTTTTGGGTAATGTCGGCCTATCTTATATTCGAGTTTTCTATGTTATTTTCAGGTATGNCTGAGGCTGATTTAGCCCTCTATGGCGATGGAATCATAGCAGTTATTATTGCAGCAGTAATAGGATTAATTCCAGGTTGTGGTCCACAAATAATAGCCATCACTGCATATACCAAGGATTTAATCTCGTTTCCAGCACTTGTGGCTAATGCCATAAGTCAAGATGGCGATGCACTTTTCCCATTACTCGTAAGGCATCGTGTAGCCAGTATTTGGGCAACAGTTCATACTACTATCCCCGCCCTTATTGTTGGTATCTGTTTGATGGTACTTGATGTAACATTCTAATTCTTTCTATGATAATATAATATGTATTTGGTATCTCGGTTTGTCAATGAATACCGTCAAAGTTCGTAGATACGATATTGATTGGTTGAGAGTGATTCTTTTCGGATTATTAATTCCTTTCCATGTCGCTATAGGTGTTTATTGGTCAACATATGGAGATGAGATTAATCCTAATATCGATGAATTAAGTGAAAAAGATGAATTAGAGTTCGTAGAAGAAAGTAATGATTACACTGCNGAATCAATTTCTTTTACTAGTATGATTTTACATTGGATGCATCAATGGAGACTTGCTGCTTTATTCATGATATCTGGTATGGGAACTGCATTTGCATTTAAAAGTCGAAATTGGAAATTATTTCTCAAAGAGAGAAGTCAACGTTTGCTTATACCTATGTTTTTTGGTGCATGGACAATGGGTTTTGTTGGTTCTGTAATTCTAGGTGATGAAGGCAGTGATCCAGTTTCTCTCTCCATTTCTTTTTTATTGGGTATTATTTGGCGTTCTCTTGTTTTTTGGATACCAATTTTTGGTAAATTGATTGCTTTGGGTCATCTTTGGTTTCTCTGGAATTTATTCCAATATTCAATACTCATGACACCCATATTTCATTATGTAAGCAAATATCCTGATGGAGATTTAGTCCGTTTTCTTCGTTCTTTCTTCACGACTCCAATGTGTTTGGGGATTTTTTTAATACTACCGTTTATTCTAAGTATTACAGAATTTTTATTCAAACCTTGGTTTCCTGGATATATTGGTGTTGGATATGAATGGTTTTGGTTTTTCGGATTCTTTGCATTTGGATACATTTGTATTGTTGCAAAAGAACAATATTATAACTTTCTAGAAAAACAGCGTTTTTCAATCACGATCATTACATTTATTCTTACTATACTTTTTGTTTGGTTAAGAATCCANCAACATGACTCAGGTATTCCTTATGTTGACGGAGGATGGTTGGAAGACAGTATTTTTCACAATGAAATGACGATTTTAGCGTGTTTAATACANAGTTTCCATTCTTGGTTTTGGTGTCTAACAATATTTTCATGGGGTTCTAAACTACTAAATAGGCCTAGTACAAACTTATCATATCTAAATCAGGGCGTATATCCATTCTATATCGTACATATGCCATTAACATTTGCAGGTCTTAGATTATCTGCAAATATGGATCTAAAGAATTATTCAGCTGTTATTTTTTCAACTTTATTTGTTTTCTTAACTTGTTTTTTGTTCTTTGAATTGGTACGCCGAAATATAATAACACGATTTTTATTCGGTATAAAAGAAAAGAAATTGCACTAGAATAATTTCAGAAAATGCTAAAAATATATCCTCATTCTATAACATATGGTGAAGGACAGTATATCTCCAGAACCTTGGATTTTTCATTTATTCGGTTTAATTAGCCCTATTTTAGTAATCTCCGGAAATCTGATGGGCGGGCTTTTCACTGCAATGGGGGTAATTTTTATTTGGGGAATAAGTCCACTNCTAGATATTTTATTCGGTAAAAGTAAGGTTCCTCGTCCGCCAAGAAATTCTGGCACCCCATTTGAAATATTATTGTGGATTCATGGAATATCGCACTTTTTTGTCCTTGGTTCTTTTTTCTTTTTTGCATTTCAACAGAATGAAATTAATATTTGGTTAATAATAGCAGCAATCTCAACAGGACTTTGTTCAGGAGCCTCTGCGATTGTAACTGCTCATGAACTCGGCCATCATCGGCCAAAGAGTCCTGGTTGGATTCTAGCTAGGCTTCTGCTATTTTCCGTCAATTACTCTCATTTCACTACAGAGCATAATCATGTACACCACAAGTGGGTAGCTACAAATCGAGATTCGGCCAGTGCAATGTTAGATGAAGGAATTTGGTTTTTTTGGTTAAGAACAATTCCTGGTCAATTCATATCTTCAATTCGTGTTCACAATAAAAAAGGTCGAGAAGGTCTCAGAAATCCTACAATACAACATTTTTCTTTACAAATAATTGCNGGTTTGGTTTTACTGAGATTTTCAAATGGCCTAGTACTTTTATCTGGTTGGCTAATACTTTCATTACTAGCAATACTAACTTTAGAATATGTAAATTATATTCGTCACTGGGGGTTAAGGAGAGGTTTAAATGAACGTCAAACTATGATGCACTCTTGGAATACTGAATCACGTTGGTCACGTTGGTCATTACTCGAACTTACTAGACACTCTCATCATCATCTTGAAGCAAGCGTTCCTTTTTGGAAATTACAACCACATCCTGAGGCTCCTGAATTACCATCAGGATACTATGCTTGTTGGTGGCCATGTTTAATTCCTCCAGTCTGGAGACGCTGGGTATCTCCACGAATACCTCAAAATTAATTCCCAATTGTATTTCGTCTACCGTTTCACTTATACGAATGCATCTAAACCACAATATTATCTGGTGATGTTGTGAGCGAAGTAACTTTACATCATCTTAGAAAAACTGCTGCTCGTGATACTGAAGAGTATGTTTTTTCTCAATTGATNCCTTACATTGGTAATAAGAGAAAATTATTGGATATTATCCATCAGGCAATAAAATTAACANATATAGAGAATGGTACCTTCGTTGATTTATTTTCGGGCAGCACTGTCGTATCAAGATTCGCCAAGAAATTAGGTTTTCGAGTATTATCAAATGATTGGGAACCCTATTCGGAACAGATAGCTATTGGTACAGTAGTACTAAATGAGACGCCTAAATTCGAGAATTTTAGTGGTGTTGAAAACGTCTTTGATTTATTAAATAATGTTGTTCCAGTAGAGGATTATGTCACTAAACATTTATGCCCTACAGATGATGAAAAATTAGATCATGAAAAAGACCGCCTGTTTTTTATGAGGAAGAATGGGATGAAAATTGATGCAATGCGCGAGTTGATTTCAAAATGGGTTGAGGAACATAAAATTTCACAAAATGAATTTTCNTATCTTATGGCTTCATTATTGTATTCTGTCTCATATGTTAGTAACACGAGTGGTGTATTCAAGGGATTCCATAGAGGATGGGGTGGAAGTAACGGTACAGCCCAATATCGTATATGTTCAGATATATCTTTGAAACCACCTATCCTGTTCAATAATGATCAAGATAATATTTCAATTCGAGAAGATGCAGGAGTTTTGGTCAATAGACTAACTGAAATTTTAGGGAAAATTCCTGATATCATTTATCTTGATCCACCATATAATCAACACCCATATGGTTCTAACTACCATGTACTAAATTCTATCACTCTTTGGGATAAGCCTGACTTTCCAGAGAAAATTACGAGAGGGACGAAATCGGCAATAAGACTAGATTGGCGTACAGAAAGAAAGAGTGCCTATAATTCTCGACCTAAAGCAGTGCNAGAGTTTCAAGAACTGATTGATAATATTTCTTCTAAATTTATACTGACCAGTTATAGTACTGAAGGAAATATTCCATTGAATGACATGATGAANATATTAGGAAGTAAAGGAACTTTACGCGTAGTTAAGAGAGAATATGTGAGATATCGAGTTAGTCCTACTAGATTATCTCCCAAGCCAAGGAACGTTGAGTTTGTGGTAATTACAGATACTAATGGTAAACCTGAATCTAAAGAAATCATTGATAGTATAATTGCAGATATTATATCTATTGATTCAGAAATACGGACTTAATTTTTCCTCAGTCAATATGTTGAAAATAATTATATGCTGTATTCTTTAGTAGAAATCATGAATATTATTCCTCCATCAATTCCTCCAAGTTCAGATAGCGATCATTGGGAACCGGGATTTAAAGAAGCAATGTTGATAATAATTCTACTAACTTCTTATTGGTCAGGGTTATTAGCTAAATTATGGCCATTTTGAGTTGATAATATGAATGACGAAAATGCCAAAACAATTTGGTTATATATACAAGATGCAGGTNACAAACTTGTTGGTAAATTACCTCCTTCAAAGAATCACCCTAGAGGAAGAAATCCCTATGCACATGTAGCTATATGTGTGAAAAGTAAGTTTTCCCAATCTTATAAAGAAATACCTGATGAAAGTTTTCAAGAAGTTCTTGATTATATAGATTACTTGGTAGAAAATCCGTCTTGAAATATATATCAGATATTCAATTAACAGCAACCATCACAACTACAATTCGCGCCGCATGGATTACAACTACAACATTCACAATTCATAATGTCACATTAATACATTAGTACTTAATTATATATGAATTTTTTTTCTCGATATTAATATTCATACAGTATTTTATTAATCCCAAANTATAAATTATTTCTAGTTCAATGGTTTTCTATTACTACTGGNTTTAACGGCTCAATATTTATCGTNACTGTTTTAGTAGACATATTATGAATAGTTCATTCTATGTGATTAAGGCNATCTCCTAAGCAAAGGTGAAAGTATGAATATTTTATCNCTTCTCAATGATATCTCAGAAAAATATCCGGATAAAATTGCNTTTGCATTTCGTCATCAAAAAACCAATGAATATGATGAAATTACATTTAGAGAATTAGATCGAAAAAGTAGTAAAGTAGCTATCTATTTATCTAATAATGGATTTAGAAGAGACTCAAAAGTTTTGGTTTTAGTTAGGCCCAGTATTGATTTCATTATACTGATTTATGGAATGATTAAGCTTGGCGCGGTACCAATATTCCTACCTAATTTAGATCTTAAATCAGTAAATGGAAGGAAAGAATTGAGATCGATCGTAAATCGTGCTAAAATTGATGGATTAATTGGTAGTAGGAAGATATTATTAATCAGTTATCTCCTTAGAATACGAAATTTTTCCAATATAATTATTCCAATGAATAAAATTAAATCATACTTTTTAGATAAAAAAAATGTTTCGGAATATATTTTCGACTCTGATGTTGATTGGGCAAATAATTCAGTGTTTGTGAAATATACTACCGGCTCTACAGGTCCCTCTAAAGGAGTAATTTATAACCATGCCATGCTTCTTTCCCACATAAATATTCTAAAATCGGAAGGAATCAATAGTGAAGACATATTTTTTGGGCGTTCCGGTACTTTAATTGTACATCCATTAATTGGATTAACCACAATTATTCATACAAATAATCCTAAAAAAACTACTGGAAAAGAAATTGTCGAGGCAGTAAACAGATGGTCTGTTACAGCCTGTTTCTTATCACCACCTTCTGCAATTAATTTATCAAATTATCTTAAATTAGTTAACATTAAAGATGTCTCCAAACCAGCCATCCCTAGCTTAGAGAGATTGTATGTTGGTGGGGAATCAGTATCATCGGAAGTTGTTAGAATTATAGAGCCTCATTTATCATCTGAACGTCCATTTGATGGAGGATATCATCTTGTTTATGGTGCAACTGAAGGTTTTCCACTTTGTCAAAATCAAGCTAATAATATTATACTAACCGAGTCAGAAACGAAATCAGGTAATGGGATTTGTTTAGGTAAAGCAGTCGATGGAGTTAAGATTAGAATTCTTACATTCAAAGATTCATTTGAAGAGTTTGATAATTCGTTAGCTGTAGATGTTTTAGGTAAGGGAATTAGCTCAATAGGAGAGATATCTGTTTCGGGGCCGGTCGTTTATTCTCGACTTATTGGAGATGACGAAAAGATATTTGGAGGCCACTTAACGTGGGCTAGAGATATTAACGATGGAACTATTTGGCACAGAACGGGAGATCTTGGTTATACTGATGATAATAATCAAATCTGGTTAGTTGGACGGAAAAAGCATATGGTTGAATTATCCAATGGCGTAATATTATATCCTAAGCAAATTGAACCAATATTAGACTCAATGTTCGATATCAGAACAGCTTTAGTTAACGGCCCTAATAATAAACAGGCATTCATTATTGTGGAAATTAGTAATCAAAATTGGCAAGTCCTTGAAGATAGATTAAACCAATCAATACCTGAATTGTGTAAATTACTAAAAAATAATATTAATTTTTCATTTATCCCTTTTAGTGAATCATTTCCTGTTGACTCTGGCCATCAGGCAAAAATTAGACGTGAAAAACTAAGCATTTGGTTATGTAATAAATAATTTATTTTTCTGAATGTTCATCACAGTATTTTTCATTTTCATGATAATTTCCACAGCGTTTTTTTCTTTTTTTCCCATCTTCTAATATGTCGAAATAGTATTTACATCTTTTTTTATAATATTTCTTCGGTTCTGGTTTCGATACTTCACCATCCCACCATTGTATTCCAGTCCCTTTATCAGATATTTCTAAATTTTCTTCTTTATTGGTCATATCAAGATTGTTATTATTTAATTCCACCTTATCTTTTTTGTTGGGTAAAAGTGGTGCCGCAAATAAAGAAAAAATTCCATTACAAATCAATTCGCCAAGAATCTGTGCAAGGACCATATGTACTCATAGTCGATACTAATGATTAACTATACCCCGTCATTTGAAGTTTAGTTCAAGATTTTTACTCTAGGTTCTTCTCTCACTGGCAAATGAATTAATGAGGAAAACACACCTACTGCAATACCTATCCACCAGACAGTTGTATAACTTCCATATGCATCATATAGGACTCCTCCTAGATATACTCCAACGAAACTTCCCAATTGATGTGAAAAGAATACAATACCATACAATGTCGCCATATATTTTAGTCCATATATATGCGCCACTAAACCACTAGTTAATGGTACAGTTGCTAGCCATAGGAACCCCATTGCAAAAGAAAAAATCAATACTGTGTTAGCAGTAATCGGAGTTAAAATAAACCATGCAGCAGCAATTGATCTTCCAGCATATATCCCTGATAATAGCCATTTCTTACCAAATCTTTTACCTGCCCAACCAGCCATTAGTGTACCAAATATATTCGCAGCTCCGATTACCGATATTGCCATCCCACCTAGTGCTGCTGTTGTTTCAATACCTAGGTCACCACACCATCCTGCTGGATCTATTGGCGCGCTCATTTCTGTAACCAATGCTGGAAAATGTGCTGTAATAAATGCAAGTTGGTACCCGCAAGAGAAAAATCCCACAAATATCATCATATATGTTGGATCTTTGAATGCTATCAGTAATATTTCACTCAGCGACTCTTCAATTTCTTCTTTAGACGCTCTTTCCGGATAACGCATAAATGGTAGTAAAAATAATATCCCCAATATTGAAATTGCGAAGATTAAGAAAACTGTTTGCCAAGTCATAGTCTTCAACAATATTATTGCTACTGTTGGGCCTACGATTTGACCTGCAGATCCAGAAGCAGTTGCTATTGCTAGACTCATGGCTCTATGTTCAGGTGCACTGGCTCTTCCTACCACAGCTAAAATTACTCCAAATCCGGTTCCAGCGATCCCAAATCCAACTAATATCTCATAAAGTTGTATTTCNATGGGAGTGTTGGCTCCGGTTGTTAATACGAGTCCTAAAGAGTATAATATTGCGCCTAGAATTATTGCCTTTTTATCTCCTATTTTTTCAGCATATGCTCCGAAAAATGGGGCACCAAATCCCCAAGCAAGGTTCTGTATTGCTATTGCTAAGCTAAATTCAGACCTTGGCCAACTAAATTCTTCTTGAATTGGTATTTGGAAAACGCCAAATGAGGCTCTAATGGCAAACCCTACTAATACAATAGAACAGCCTATCAATAGCACAGGTGTGAAAAGTCGAGATTCCTTTTCCATATTTACTGCTATTTAGTACTATGAATAATCCTGCCGGTAAAAATTTATTTTTTTCGATTATTAGAATAATTTTGTTTGGATTGTAGTAGACTTCGAAGGGGCTTTTTTCCTTGGTTTACTTCTACTCCCGTGTTTCTTTAAAATCCGCTGACTAATATCCTTGACATCGTCTCCTTTCCTCGCAGAATAACTTTTTTTGATTCCTTCTTTCCTACTTTCTATTTCATTTAATATTGGTTCTGGGTAATCTTTACCTATTTCGCACATTATCGATTTCTGTATCTTTTCTGTCATTTTCCATGGCTCATGAATATAATCAGTAGGTACCATCGATAGTTCTGGCACCCACTTCCTAATATATTCTCCATTAGGGTCGTGATCTTTTCCTTGCTTAGTCATTGAATAAGCTCTAATTGTATTTATCCCAGTTGTACCTGATTGCATTCCTACTTGAGACCAATGTATCCCTGGTTCATAATCTAAAAATAGCCTAGCAAGATGTTCCCCAGTTTCTCTCCAAGGCAGCCATAGATTATATGATGCGCAAGACATCATCATTGCCCTCATTCTAAAATTAATCCAACCAGTTGTGTTTAACTGCCTCATGCATGCATCAAAAAATGGCCATCCTGTATTGCCTTTTGCCCATTTTTGAAATCTANCTGGGTGTAATACTCTATTCATATTTTTCTCAATTATAGGGTTCTGCGCTACTAAATCCAGTTCAGGTTCCATTTCTAGTTTTTGAATAAAGTGACATCTCCAAGCCAATCTTCTTCGAAATGAACTCAGACTTCTAATCCAACTACTGTGTCCTTCAATCGTTGCTTTATTCCTTTTAATAAAATTTATTTTTTCATTTGTTTTCTGCACAACTCTCCTCATTGAAAGTACGCCTACAGTCAAGTAAGGAGAAAGTCTTGAACCATGTTTGATTGATAAAATAGGGCTAGAAATTGACTGACTATATCGTTTACTATCTTCATCTAAAAACTCATTCAATCTTTCCATTGCCGCCTCTTCACCAGGTTTTGCCCAATCAGTTAGAATAATATTCCCGAAGCCCAAATCTTCTATTCTAGGTATATTCCCATCAAATAAAACACAATTACTGAATAAGGGGGGCTCGTTAAGTGGAATGCGCATTCTTGAATCTCTTTCTCTTTTCCAAAAGTCTCGATTTTTTAATCTTCTAACAACACCATTATTGGGATATTCTTCCCATGGGATATTATTTGATTTGCACCATTTAGATATTTTTTTATCTCTTTCATAAGACCATGAGTTTCCAGTTTCTTCATGACTTAGCAATCTCTCAATTCCATATACTTTGTTTATTTCTTCTAATATTTCTTTTGCA
This sequence comes from Methanobacteriota archaeon, assembly GCA_002685315.1. Next base: position 17,234 of record NYXJ01000001.1, on the reverse strand, counting down.
TTCCCTTTATAAAAATGCATTTCCAATCCGATTTTCTTTAGATTTTTAGATAGTTCTATGGCACAATCTAGTTCCCAATTAATATGTATTGGCGATGTATCATTCAATTTTAATCGTCTTTCTTCTATCATAAATAGGCACAAAACAGGTCTCCCAGATAAGGAAGAACTCAGTAAAGGTGCATGATCTCTAGTCCTTAGGTCTCGCTTGAACCAAACAACATCGATAGCCATACAGATTACATGAAATCCGCAGCATATTAGGTTATGTTTTAATGAATACTTTTTGTATCGAAATCAATAACAATTCTATGTAAGTAGATGTGGATTCAGAAATATTAGAGGAAACATATTCATAGTTATCTGAGTTGGGTGTAATAAGATGTTAGGTGAAGAAATTTTANTTTCGGAAATATCTGGCATCAATAGTATCCACATAATAGGGGCAGGATTGAACAAGGAAAGAACTGCACATACTGCTGTAGGAGAGGTTTCTCGAAGAGGCTGGCGAGTTGTCCCTGTACATCCGAGAGATGCTGGTGCAACTGTATCGGGGAATCCGATAAGATCTAAACTTGAGGAAGGCATANAATTGGAACTAGTTGTACTATTTCTTGCACCCGAACGAGCACAAAAAGTAGTTAAAAAATTATTATTAAAAAATTTAAGTAAACCTCCATTAATTTGGTATCAACCNGGAGCAGAAGANTCAACCTCAATTAATTGGTTAGAAGAGGCTGGTTGGAAAGTTGTATACAACGATTGCATAGTAAGATTTCTTGAAAGAAATAATATGGTAATTTCAAAAATACCTTTGCCTTGGTTCCGTCAAGTGATAGATTCGGATGAATCAGGTTGCTCAATTTGGACAGTGCACGATTTTGGTGAAAGTTCAGACTTACCTGTAACTAAAGTGGAATGGGTAGGAGATTTATTGGAACTTGAACAATCTAATCATATTATCCCTAAATATATTCGAAGCCTCGTAAATGAAAATGAGAACCTGGAAGATTGTGCTCGACGATTAGCTGTCTAATTTTTTATTAATAAATGAATTATTAGTAAATATTCTATATGAATAAATCATTTTTCACTTATCCGGGACATAATTGATTAATGATTATCTCTAGGAGGTATTATGGTCGAATATATCTTTTTCGAGAAAAAAGATTCCGATAAACATTCAGATATTTGGAATCAAATTTCTAAATTACGATATGCTGTTTATTCATTGGAATTAGAACAATATGAAAACAATATTAATGAAAGTTTAGAAGATCCTGGGAAATATTTCATTGCATGTGTCGATGATAGTAAGTTAGTTGGATATGTTAGCCTGAATGATAGCCACAATATTAGAATGAAAAAATTCACGCCCGAAGAAATTTTTGAGAGTGAAATATTACAGAATTTATCAGGTGAAATATCTTCTACATTTGAAGTCCGAGCATTAACTGTAGAAAAGGCCAATCGTGGCAAAAAAATATCAGAGGGATTGATGATAAATGCACTCAGAAGAATCCACAATATGGGTGGCACAGATATCATTGCTATGGGGCATAAAAATGTTTTACAGTTATATGAGAAAATTGGAATGTCAATATCAAAAATTTCTTTCTTGGTAGGTTCAGCAGAATATTTCCCTATGCATATGTGTGTTAAAAATACAGTTAAACGATATTCGGACTTAATCGGATTAGAGAATGATACTTGCTATCATGGAGGAGCATCATGGGATGAATCTGGATTCGACTTTAATCATCGTGATTCAATAATAGTGGCTGATGTATTAGATAGTCCGTTCCCTCCCTGCCCCGAAGTCTTGGAAATAATTACGGATCAATTAGAGAGATGTTGCCAAGAATCACCTCCTACACATAGTGAAGAACTTAAAGAAACAATTTCTAAGGTGAGGAACATATCAGTTGACAATATCATTGTTTCTTCCGGTTCTTCATCATTGATGTTTTCATGTCTTCCGAGATTGTTAAATAAAGATTCTAAAGTTCTTATCTTATCGCCAATGTATGGTGAATATGAACACGTTCTAAAGCACATTATAGGCTGTGAAGTCACCCTTTTCCCACTATATCCTGATTATGGTTTTGTATTAGATATTGATTCATTAATAGAAATATCTAGATCTCATGATGCTGTAATATTAGTTAATCCTAATAGTCCAACTGGCGTTTTCTCTAATGGGATGAAATATTTAATCGAAGAATTAAATAATCCTAATATTAAATCTAATTGTAATATAATATGGGTCGATGAAACCTATATTGATTACATTGAAAATTCTATATCAATGGAATCGTTAGTGCCTAAATATTCTAATCTGATAATTTGTAAAAGTATGAGTAAATGTTATTCTTTATCTGGATTAAGAGTTGCATACCTTGCGAGTCAAAAATCAGATTATTTGAAAAAATATATACCACCTTGGTCAGTAAGTTTACCGGCTCAATTAGCCGCAATTTATGCCTTGAGAAATCCTTCTTATTATCTTGAGAATTACAGGATTATTCATAAAGAAAGAGAATTTTTGTCGGATAAACTATCTAGTATTGGATTCATAGTATATCCAGGAGTTGCAAATTATATACTAACATCATTGCCAGAAGATACTAATTTCACCTCCAAAACATTTATTGAAGCATGTAGGGAAAAGAAATTATTTCTTAGAGATGCACAGAATATGGGTATCACTTTGACAGATAAGTCAGTCAGGTTTGCTATTAGAAGTCCGAAAGAAAACAAAAAAATACTGAAAATAGTTTCTCAAATAATTAATTAAATTGATAATTTTCTATTTCACTAAATGTTTTATCCAGAGAANGAATTGTTCTTTTCACATCATCTTCTGAAATCACCATTGGTGGTTTAATTTTAATTACATTTTTTCTTGGACCATCTATGCTGAGTAGGATATTTTTTGATAACATNCCTTCGACTAAAAGCTCTGCTTCTTTAGTCGCAGGTTCAAGTGATGAATGATCTTTAACTAGTTCAATACCTAAAAATAGACCTTTTCCTCTCACATCACCAATTATCTTATGTCTCTTTTTTAANTCAGTTAATCCGTCAATAAATAAATCTCCCATAACTTTTGATTTTTCTATAAGATTGTCATTNTCTATAACATCCAATACTGCCATCCCTATTGCACAAGAAACCGGATTACCTCCAAAAGTAGAAAAAAACTCCATTTCCTTAAATGAAGNNGCAATCTCTTTTGTTGTGAATACCGCTGCCATTGGNTGACCATTACCAATTGGTTTTCCCATTACGACGATGTCGGGGACGACTCCCTGTTCCTCAAATGCCCACATGTGGCTTCCAATTCTACCAAATCCAACCTGTACCTCATCTGCAATACATAATCCTCCTATGTTACGTATTGATTCAAACGATTTAGCCAAATAACCTTCTGGAAAAGGTATTTGTCCGGCACAAGAAAGCATTGTTTCCACGATAAATCCTGCTATAGGATTCGTATTTTTGATAATACACTCAAACTCATTTAGGTAATCTCTTGAATCATCTCGATATATATCAGGCACAGGTGCAACATGAACCCAATCTTCAGTAGTTCCTTTTCCTCCGGGACCTCTAAATTTATACGGACTCAGATCAATTAACATTCCAGTATGGCCATGATATGCTCCTTCCATAACCACGATATCGTGATTATTTGTGTATGCTCTTGCTAGTCTGATAGCAAGTTCATTTGCTTCNCTACCCGAATTAACTAAGAATCCAAAGTCCAGTCCTTCAGGTAAAGTATTAGATAATCTCTCTATATATTCTGTTAAACCATCATATATGTATCTAGTATTAGTGTTCAGTTCNGCCATTTGTTTCTGACCTGCATTAACTACATGAGGGTTACAATGCCCGACATGGCACACATTATTCACTAAATCTAGATATTTTTCTCCAGACTTAGAATATAGATATTGCATTTCTCCTCTAGATATATGAAGTGGTTTCCCGTGACCAATCGAAAGTGATTTACTGATGTGTTTTTCTCTGATTTTTAGTATTTCTTCAAGAGATAATTCCAGCTTACTTTCAGATATATCCACAAACAAATGGTTGCACATAGATAATTTAATGCTTTCATTTGAATATCTCTAATCGATAATACGATATAGATAACAGATGTAGTCCATCTATGGCATACACAGAAGTAACTCTTGAGGAGGCTTCAGATGTCATTAAAAAAGCAGGATTCAATNATCTTCTCTCAATAAAAAAACTTGATGGTGGCTGGGCAAATTCAAATTATTTNTTACTTCTTGAAGACAAAACCAAACTAGTTCTTAAGATATGGAATGANCAAAGTCTAGATGAAGTTAATTACTTGGTAAATATAACATCTTATCTTTTTGAAGCGGGAATTCCAACTCCTAACCCAATCGAGTTTGACAATGGAGAATTTATAGTTATGAAAGATGGACTTCCTTGGACTATATTGCCATTTGTTGATGGTAATTGGTTGGGAAATGATTANNAATCATTATTTTCTTTGGGTGTAATTCAAGCAAAAATGCATTTAGTAAAACCTCCTAAAAATCTAAAATCCGATTTTTCTATGGGGGTAAAATTATTCGAAAAATTATTCATTATTGCTGATGCGAAAAATGATTGGAACGATTTTCTTATTGAACTTAAGTCATCTAAATCTTTGTTGCTAAATCTAGACAAATTACCAAGAGGNATAATTCATGGTGATTTGTTCCCTGATAATGTCATCGGAGATAATAATCGGGCAATATCGATACTTGATTTTGAAGAGGTATGTAATGATATTCTAGCATTCGACCTTGTGATGACATTTGTCGGTTTNGGATGGGAAAATGGTGAGCCTATAGGTGAAAGATGGAATGCTATTTTAGACGGGTATCAATCTATTAGAACACTATCTGAAGAGGAGATTTCGGCACTTCCCGATTTACATAAATTAGCCACTTTGTCTATTGCCGCTTGGAGATATTGGCAATTTAAGATAAATATGCCAGGNACTGAACATGAANATAGGTATCTAGAAATGACCTCTAGACTTGACAAAGTGTTACCATTTTAGAAAAAAAACTTAATTTGATTCAAGTTCTTCTTTTCTTATTTTTGCCAGCTCTCTCATATCTTCATGGTGATTTCCTTCTTCAATTGCATCCTGATCATCTTCATCAACAATTTCTACACCTAGTAATGTTTCAATAATGTCTTCCATGGTCACTAATCCAACAGTGCCTCCAAATTCATCTTTAACTATAAGTATCTGTTCTTTATTATCCAATAGAATATCTAGTGCTTTGTCAACAGAATCAATATCTCTACACGAATGCAAATCTCTAGAAATATCTTTCATTAATTTACTATCATTATCTGCTGCTGCTTCTCTTAGTATCTCACTACGTAGGACCATTCCATATATTTCATCAATATTTTGNTTCATAGTAACTGGCATACGGCCATGNACCATAATNGGNATTCTTTCNCTAATCATAGCNACTGTTTCATCACTTGATGCGGTTTCCATTACTATCCGAGGGGTCATTATAGAAGCCACTGTTTTCTCCCTTAAACCAAGTAAATTTTGGATNACTTTTTCTTCATCTCTTTCAATTACTTGATTTTCTTCTGCAATATCNGCTAGATGAGACAATTCATCTCTAGTAACAGCCTCTGTATGTACTGTAGGGAAAATGGAACGTAGTTTTTCTATTGGATAGACAATCGGCAATAATACAAACATTAGTACTTTCAGGATTCGAGCCGAACTAACAGTCAATTTCCTCCAATAAAGAGCACCTATTGTCTTAGGTAAAATTTCACTNAGCAATAAAATTGCAATAGTAAGTAGGGATGCAGATACTGCTATGACATATTCTCCTTGGTAAGCATTCTCTACTTCATGACCAACACCTAATGCNCCAACAGTATGTGCAATCGTATTGAGTGTTAAAATAGCGGTTAGAGGGCCCTCAGGGTCTTCTTTGAAATCACTCCAAGTTTTACTTATCTTTGGATGTGTGTCTTTAAGTGCAACTATGTGTCCATGAGTTGTTGAAAGCAAAACAGCCTCCAATATGCTACATAGGAANGATGCGCCTAATGCTAGTGATGCGTAAAAAATAATCAATGTAGTAGGTTCCACTTTTATTGCCTCTTAGAGAACTTTTNGGTTGGTTTTACTGTAGTAACTGCATNACATGCGGTTAAGTTCGGGACGTAACAGGAGCGATTAAGACATAAACATGGTGCTTCACGCATTTGCTACCAGTGTATATTGGAGGTGGAAAAAATGGAGCATGTAGCGATATTTATGGCTTGGCCGTATGCAAATGGTCCATTGCATTTAGGNCATGTCGCAGGTAACTGTTTACCAGCAGATATTCAATATAGGTACGAGAGATCTCGAGGCCGCTCAGTCATAATGTGTAGTGGCTCCGATGAGCATGGCACACCGATAACAGTAACAGCTGATCAAGAGAATGTTGACCCACAGCAAATAGTGGATAGATACCATGAGATTAATACTCAAGCATTAATTNACTTAGGATGTTCTTGGGGAAATAATATTGACTCTAGAGGATTAGAATTTGGAGGTACTTTGTACAACCGTACAACAGACCCTAGACATAAGGAATTAGTTCAAGAATACTTTACTCGGTTGAAAGATTCTGGTTTCCTTAAGCAACAAACCATGCAACAGTATTGTTCTATTAGTTCTGCTGGTGTGACAAAATTCCTTCCTGATAGATACGTCGAAGGAGAATGTCCAGTGTGTGGTTCCGATGATGCTAGAGGCGACCAATGTGACGATTGTGGGTCTACATATGAATCCATTGAGCTAATTAATCCTCGTTCAAAAATGGATCGCAATGCAAAAATTGAGATTAGAGACACTGATCATTTCTTTTTCCAACTTAATCAATTCCAAGATGAACTTGAAAAGCATTCACAAACGAAGCAAAAAATTTGGAAACCTAATGTTAGAGCNATGACTAAAAATTGGCTTAATATGGAACTAAGACCGAGNGCAGTAACTCGAGATATGGANTGGGGGATTAAGGTTCCAATTTCAGATAAGGATTGGGATACAAAAAGAATTTATGTTTGGTTTGAAGCAGTCCAAGGATATTTGACGTGTTCAAGAATTTGGGCAGAAAAATTCTCTGAGAATAGTGATGATTGGAAAAAATGGTGGATTAAATCTGACGATGGAATAGAGCCTAAGCATATTTATTTCATGGGTAAGGATAACATTCCATTTCATACTGTGATATGGCCCTCAATTATTATGGGTCTTAATTCTGCTAATTCCGGGAATGCACCAAGTAGTATTATTCAGCCGGGAGAGTTAGTTCTTGAAACAAACGTCCCTGCAATGGAATTCCTAATGCTCCAAGGCGGTCAATTTAGTAAAAGCAGAAAACATGCTGTTTGGTTACCTTCTTTTTTGGAAAATCACAGTCCTGATACATTGCGTTACTTCCTCTCAATTAATATGCCTGAGGGCCATGATACTGATTTCCGATGGGAAGAATATGTGGATAAAGTGAATAATGAATTAATTGGAACTTATGGTAATTTTGTCCATAGAGTAATGACCTTATCTCATAGATTAAAATCAATAAATAACGATAATCCATTATCTCAATTTTATAATTTGGATGATCACGAAGAATCAATTATTAAAATTAAAGAATTATTAGAAAGTGCTATTAATTCAATGGAGAAACAGAGATTCAAAGANGCTTTGAGNTCATTAATGAACATTTCACAAATCGGTAATGGNCTTATTCAACATTCAGAACCTTGGAAATATATGAAATTAGAAGNTTCTCCNGAAAAATCTAAGTCTTTGTCGACCTTAGCATTTTGCTGGCAANTATGCAGGGGTCTTGCCATTNCACTGCGTCCATTTTTACCATTCCAATCNGATGANTTATGGGCAATGCTAGGTGAGGATACTGTTATCGATAATATTTTATTTGAAGATTCTTTTAGTTTTGATAACGATTTTTCATGGAATTCGGATAAACCTAAACCTTTGTTCAATAGGTTAGAAATTGAGGAAATACTAGAAAGAGAAAAACTAATTGCAGGTAGCAGTGCAGATGATAAAGAAGTTAAGGAAGAGGATGTGAATTATATCGATTTTGAAGATTTTATGAAAGTAGAAATGAAAACAGGAAAAGTAGTAGCAATAGATGATCATCCTAATGCTGACAAATTATATGTTGTCACCATTGAAGATGGACCCGAATCAACCAGAACTGTTTGTGCAGGGTTAAAAGGAATTTATGAAAAAGATCAACTTTTAGGTAAGCAAGTTGTATTTGTTGCAAATCTTAAACCAAGAAAACTTAGAGGAATAATGTCTGAAGGTATGATTTTAGCTGCAGATGATGGAGATGGTAAAGTTTCAGTTCTAACTTTAGATTCAGACATGCCTACTGGTTCACAAGTCAGATGANTCAGGTTTATCAAAAAATTCCCATTGTATTTCTGCTAATTCAGAATTGTTTTTCGCTCCGGCATATGCTTCAAGGGGCTCCGCATTTAATTGGAAGAATGAATCGCCAAATCGGAATGGTTTCATAATATTTCTAGCCTGTTCCCATCTNTCAATCAGAACTAAACTCAGTGCCAGAGCCTCCGAGGTAGATAATCTACCTGGTTTACCCCAAGATACAGGATTTGCAGCCAGTACACAAGGTAGGGTTCGCCCCTCTAATTTTGTATTGTTCTCAATATATTTTAGTGATGAATCAATTTGTTTCCATGAACAATCTAAGGCTACTATTGCTGCTCCTCTGTCAATACTATTTTTATCATCTGGTCCTAATAACAAACCTGCTTTCGGGTCTAATAAAAACCCTCTCTTAGGAGATTTCTTGATATTAGTATGCAATATGGCATGCCCATATTTTTGTAATCTTCTTGCAGTACATTTCTTCGGGTCATCTTGTTCTAAATGGATGATATGTAAAGGGACATTTCCCACTATTCTTCCCTCCGAGATAATAGGTCTTCAAGTGCATCACCAATGGTCATATTTCTTTTGTTCACCATAACTGAAGATGTGTGTTCAGAACTACGTTCGACATTAAGTTCAATTGACAATATTTTTTCTATTTTTTGAATCAATTTATCTGTTGGTCTTCCACCTTTTTCAATTTTTTGAACTATGTTTAATCTTTCATTCATCTTTAGAGCAAATGTTCTCTGATCCCAGCCCTTTTTCTTACGTCCTTGAATGATTCTTTTGTGAAAGTCTGGAGCTAATTCTTTTTCCTTTTTCGCCATAATGTCCTTACCAGCAATTCCTCTACTAGTTACTACTTGCTTCTTTTTAGAAACCATATTAGTAAACTTTGTTGGCAACTCTACTACCTGGAGGTTCATTGATTCTATGCACCTTGCACAGGCTTCAACTTGTATACCTGCAGTCCGTGCCTTTTTAGTGGAAACTTTCTCTTTCCCACATAACTCGCACGATGCCATGAAACTGCGAGCACAGGGTGATACAAGACTGCTTCGGGTAATAAGCGTCAAATGTGGAATGCATTAGGTAGCCTTATGACGAGTCGCGCCGGTTCACCATCTAAGGATAAATCTACTAAGGATATTAGTGGTGATTCNATATCAAAAAAGACTCTCAGTGAACTGAGAGAGCAGTATGCTTTACTATCAGAGGACGCTAAGCAATTAATGACTGAGAAGATGTTTCTTGAGAATGAATTAAGTCAACTGAAAAAAAGAGTTAATAGATTAGATGAAGAGATTAGAAGTTTACGCACACCTCCCTACATAATTGGTAATATTCAAGACGTTATAGGAGAAAAAGTAGTTGTTAGAAGTTCAAATGGTACAATATTCCTTGTATCAAAAAATCCTCGAATAGATAACTCAAAGATTCTTCCTGGAGTACGCGTTTCAATGAATCAGGACACTTTAGCTGTAATAGACATACTTGAAGATGCATTTGATCCATTAGTTTCCGGTGCTGAAATAATCGAGAAGCCAAATATTAATTATTCAGATTTAGGTGGATTGGATGAACAAATTAGAGAAGTTAGAGATGCTATTGAACTATCGCTAGAGAAACCTGAATCTTTCGAAAAATTTGGTATTCAACCTCCTAAGGGTGTATTGCTAACAGGACCNCCTGGGACTGGAAAAACTATGCTTGCCAAAGCAGTAGCTAGTCATACAAATGCTACATTTCTAGGTTTAGTTGGTTCAGAACTTGCTCAGAAATATATTGGAGAAGGTGGAAGAATGGTTCGTGAATTATTTTCTCTTGCTAGAAAGAAGTCNCCATGCATTATTTTCATCGATGAGATTGATGCTATNGGCTCTAAAAGACTTGACTCATCTACATCGGGAGATAGAGAAGTTCAGCGTACATTAATGCAACTTTTATCCGAGTTAGATGGTTTTAATTCTCTAGACAATGTAAAAGTTATTGCTGCAACTAATCGTCCTGAACTCCTTGATAAAGCATTACTTCGACCGGGGCGGTTTGATAGAATTGTTGAGATTCCATTACCAAATATTGAGGGNNGAGAGGCCATTTTCAATGTACATGCTAGAAAAATGCCTTTAGATAAGAATGTTGATTTCTCAAAATTATCTATAATTACAGAAGGTTACAGCGGTGCTGAAATCAAAGCAATTACGATTGATGTTGGTATGAAAGCCATTAGCGAAGGTGTTTCTAAGTGCAAAATGTCTCATTTTAAGGATGCGATTTCATCCATAGATACGAAAAGAAAAGGGGTACAAAATAATGGCCCTGATCGTTTGTACGGTTAGGTGTCTTAATGAATAATGTTCTAATTGAATGTGTACCAAATATTAGCGAGGGTAGAGATTTAGATATAATTAACTCGATNGTTGATTCGGCAAGAGAAATTGAAGGAGTTAAGGTGTTGGGTTGTGAACCAGATTCTGATTATAATAGAACAGTAATTACAATTGCAGGAAATCCAGTTAGTGTAACAAAAGGNGCTCACGCAATAATAATCAAATCATTAGAATTAATTGATATGAGAAGGCATTCAGGAAATCATCCGCGTATGGGTGCAGTTGATGTCTGTCCCTTTGTCCCTTTAACGGCCGATTCTATGANTCATTGTATCCAATCTGCAAAGGATTTATCAAAATTAATAGGTNAAACAATACCTCATTTTTTCTATGGTGAAGNGGCTTCATCNGAAGAAAGGACATCATTATCTAGTCTCAGGAAAATGGAATACGAGGGCCTTGAATCTAGATTTAATGGTGGAGAATGGATTAATGAAAAAACTAGGATGCCTGATTGTTGGTCTGGAACATGGGGGGNGAATGAGAGTCGTTTTGGAGCTGTAGCTATTGGTGCAAGAAATATTCTTGTTGCTTACAATGTCAATGTCAATGAAACTGATGCCAAAGCCTCAAAAATTGCTGGTTCTATTGTAAGAACTTCTGGTAGATTAATTAAGAAAGATGGCAAGAAAATGAGGATAAAAGGTCTATTAAATCATGTTCAAGGCATGGGTGTCCCACTACCTTCATCTTCAATTTCGCAAGTTTCAATGAACCTTCAAAATGTCTCTGCAACTTCGATGCACAAGGCTTACGAAGCTGTAAAATCCATTGTTAATGATCATGACGTTGAGACCTGTGGCTCTGAGTTAGTAGGTCTTGTTCCATTAAGTGCTATGCTAGACTCAGGCAAGTGGTTCTGCCCTGATCCCGATAATGCTTCGGAAGAAGAATTGGTACAATGTGCGATTGAAGGGTTAGGATTAGATTATTTAAGAAAATTTAATCCAAATGNAAGTATTATAGAATGGGCCATAGAAAACCGGGGTAGAAACTATGAATGATGGTTACATGTCGATATTGGAGAGTATAGGTTCTGAAACCCCTACACCTGGTGGTGGGACTGTAGCGGCTNTAACTCTGGCTCATGCTCATTCATTAGCAGCAATGGTTTCTAGGCTGACTATTGGAAAAAATAAATGGCAGGAAGGTCATGAAATATCAAATATGATTATTGATTCTAGTGAAGAATCGTTGCAAAGGGCGATAAATTTAGCGGAGGGNGACTCATTGGCATTTGACAAAGTAATTGATTCATATCGAATGCCTAGAAGTAATGATGAAGAAATAAAGTCAAGGAAATTAGCAATACTTGAATCTACTATTGGAGCGGCTAAGNCCCCTTCAGAAATTGCTGATGAAGGGTTGAAATTATTATCAATATTGCCTGATTTAGCAAGATACGGTAATCTAAATGCTATCACCGATCTAGCNGCTTCTTCTGAGTTAGCCTACACTGCCGTTTATATCGCTTCATTAAATGTAAAAATCAATGTAGATTCTATGACTGATGAAGAATTGAATAAAATTCAAAACAACACTACAATAATACTCACGAAGTCTAAGGAATTAATTATGTTGATTAGAGAAATTGTTTCCCGGAGGATGGCTACTTGATTGATTTTTCTAAAGAGTTTGAATGTGGTGTCCCTACAGAGCTTCCACCAAAAAAAGAGTTAGATATGTCTGTAGATCATGCACCAAAACGACCTAATGTGCTAAACAAGAAGCAAAAAAAATTAGCTATTTCTAATTCACTAAGATACTTTCCTGAAGAATGGCATGAAGAGTTAGCNATAGAATTTAGCAACGAATTAGATAATCTAGGACATATTTACATGCATCGTTTCAGACCTGATTATGAAATGTATGCACGACCTATTTCAGAATATCCCTGCAACAATAAAAAAGCTGCTTGCATCATGTTAATGATTCAAAATAATCTCGATCCAGCTGTTGCACAATACCCTCATGAATTAGTTACTTATGGAGGGAATGGAAGTGTTTTTCAAAATTGGATCCAATATAGAATCACAATGCATTATCTGTCTAAAATGAATGATAATCAAACATTAGTCATGTATTCAGGNCACCCTCTTGGATTATTTCCTTCTAATGNCAATAGTCCTCGTGTTGTTATNACGAATGGATTGACAATTCCAAATTATTCNTCTCAAAATGACTATGAAGTNATGAATGCATTAGGAGTTACTCAGTACGGTCAAATGACTGCTGGTTCTTACATGTATATTGGNCCTCAAGGAATAGTTCANGGGACTACATTAACAATACTAAATGCTGCAAGAAAATATCTNAATTTCGATACAAAANATGGTTTGGGAGGATTACTCTATGTCACCTCCGGTCTAGGTGGAATGTCAGGAGCACAGGCCAAAGCNGCTGTAATCACCGGAGCAGTNTCAGTNATNGCCGACTCCAACTCTCATGCTGCGGTGAAAAGATATGAGCAAGGATGGTTGTCNGAATTATTTTATGATTTAGATGANCTAATAATTAGANTAAGAGTTTGCCTCGAAAACAAAGAAGCAGTATCNCTGGGTTANGTTGGGAATATTATTGATGTGTGGGAGAAATTAAATTATGAAAATATCATTCCAGATCTTGGGAGTGATCAAACAAGTCTTCACAATCCCTGGCTTGGTGGCTATACTCCGCATGGTATGACCTATGATGAGATGAAAGAAATGATTTCTAATAATCCTGATGAGTTCAAAATTAAAGTTAAAAATAGTTTAATTAAACACGTAAATGTAATTAATAATTTATCTGAAAAAGGGATGTATTTCTGGGACTACGGCAATGCTTTCTTACTCGAAGCTGGTAGGGCAGGGGCCGATATTTATTCAGATAAAACAGAGTCGGGATTCAAATATCCATCTTATGTTGAAGATATAATGGGGCCAATTTGTTTTGATTATGGATTTGGTCCATTTAGATGGGTTTGTTCATCAGGGAATGATGATGATTTAGCAATCACAGACGAGATTGCCTCTAAAGTACTAAGGTCCTTAGCCGACAAGGCGCCATCTGAAATTAAAGGGCAATATTTCGATAATATTAGATGGATTGAAACAGCGAATGATAATGCCTTAGTCGTAGGTAGTAAAGCTAGGATATTATACGCTGATGAAAGAGGAAGAGTCGAAATTGCACAGGAATTTAACAAGGCAATTTCAGAAGGAAGAATTTCCTCTCCTATTATCTTAGGAAGAGATCATCATGATGTCAGCGGAACTGATAGCCCATACAGAGAAACCGCTAATATCAGAGACGGTTCGATGTTTACTGCGGATATGTCAGTTCAAAATTTCATTGGTGATTCTTTCAGAGGTGCTACTTGGGTTAGTCTGCACAATGGTGGTGGCGTAGGTTGGGGAGAAGTCATTAATGGCGGTTTTGGAATGGTTATCGATGGTAGTGATAATTCAGATGAGAATATCAAATCAATGTTATCTTGGGATGTTAATAACGGCATTGCTAGACGTGCATGGGCACAAAATTCTGAAGCTATTTTTACTATAAAGAGAGCAATGAAAAATGACCCGAATTTGACTGTCACTGTGCCCAGTAAAGTATCGAAGAGTTTACTTGAAAGGATATCCTGAGGTGTAATATGAATAATGCCGAGATTGTACTTGATGGAAATTCTTTAACAATAGAACAAGTTATTTCTGTGTCTAATTTTAATACTAAAGTTAGATTATCTAATTCTTCTATTTCTACTATTAAAAATTCTAGAAACCTTGTTGAGAATATAATATCTAGTGGAGATGTTGTATACGGGATTAATACTGGCTTTGGTGCACTTTCTAATGTCACAATACCTACTGACAAACTTGAAGATCTCCAATCAAATTTAATCCGCTCCCATGCGTGTGGACTTGGAGAAAGGATGGACCCTAATTCAGTCTTAATGATGATGATTGTTAGGGCAAATTCACTTGCTAAGGGTTTTTCGGGGGCAAGATTAGAATTGATTCAACTATTAGTTGAAATGATAAACAATAGAATAGTACCTGTAGTGCCAAGAATAGGTTCATTAGGCGCATCAGGAGATTTAGCCCCTCTCTCACATATGGCACTTGCTATGATGGGAGAGAGCGAAACACAAGTACAAACTAGCAATGGGGATTGGGTTACTTATGATTCAAAAGACGCGTTAGAAAGTTTTGGCCTCAAACCAATTAAATTACAAGCTAAAGAAGGTCTTTCATTGATTAATGGAACCAGTCAAATGTGTTCATATTTATGTCAAAGTATAATTAATCTTGAAATGCTAATTTTCGCAGCAGATGCTGCTCTTTCCACTTCAATTGAGGCCATAAAAGGGTCATATGTAGCATTTGATAAGAGAATCCATGATGTTAGGCCTCAACTGGGCCAATCAATTTCTGCTAGTAGGATAAGAGGTTTCTTGAATAATTCTGAAATTAATGAATCTCATATTGATTGCGATAGAGTTCAAGATTCTTATTCCTTCAGATGTGCGCCTCAAGTTCACGGGCCAATGATTGACGTATTACGAGAAGCGAGAAGAATCGTCAACATAGAAATTAATTCTGCTACAGATAATCCTCTTGTGTTTTCAAGTAATGGAAAACCAGAAGTGATTAGTGGTGGTAATTTCCATGGTCAAATTCTTGCTATTATCAGCGATAACATGGCTATTTGTATACATGAGATAGCTAGTATTTCTGAAAGACGTATTAACCAAGTACTTGACCCCCAATGGAGTGGTCAGAAGGCATTTTTAGCCAATGATGAAGGTTTAGAAAGCGGTTTAATGATTGTTCAATACGTTGCTGCTGCAGTAATTGCTGAATTATCACTACTGTCCAATCCTGTATCTACCACAAATGTTCCAGTTAGTATGGGCAAGGAAGATCATGTTTCAATGGGTGCAACCGCCTCATACAGGACATTCAAAGCAAGTAAATTATTATCTTCAGTAATTTCTAGTGAATTGATATGTTCATGCCAAGCACTGGACAACATCTCTGAAAAACCCTCTAAGTCTGTAGGTAAAATTCATTATTGGTTGAGAAATTATGTTTCGAAAATCGAAGCAGACAGAAGTACTACTAAAGATACTGAAATTATAGCAAAATTACTGTTAACACCGGAATTTATTGAAATATTTAGGGAGTGAATTTTTGCAAGAAAAATTGCATATGTCTCAACACCCTGGCATCAATCCTCCTCCTTTTAGAAGTACTATATCGGGTATCGATAAAAATATTATTTTTCTAAAAGATTCATTTTGCTACCCTCGCGGAGGAGGGCAACAAGGCGATACTGGTATGATTTCAAAAATTAATATAGAAACTGAGTTATTGGAAACATTACCTGGGGAATCGATTGTTCATCCAGTTATTTCTACAGATGGTTTCAATGTTGGTGATGAAGTTTTATGCACTATCAATCAGCAAAGAAGGAATAAAAACACATCAATGCACACTGTTCAACATATAGTTTCAGCAATAGCTAACGATATGTTTTCGGCTGAAACGGTCGGTAATCAAATTAGTGAAGAATATACGAGAATAGATCTATTGTTCCCAGATAGAGATAAATTCAATTCAGATGATTTAGTACAGGCAGTAAATGATATTATCAATTCTGACAGAAATGTTAGGATACATAATTGGGAACGAGAAAGAATACTACAACATGAGCAAATGAGACATACCAAGTTCATGGATAGAATACCATCTAGTGTGACTGAACTCAGAGTCGTTGAAATCGTGGATGTTGATTTGTGCCCATGCGGCGGAACACATGTAGATAATACATCTAAACTAGATGAAATGATTATTACTAATGTTAAATCAAAAGGTGCAGGCAAATTAAGAATTTCCTATTCATTGAATAATCTCTAATGGTTGTATGTAGTTATTGGTGGGCTCGGCAGGAATTGAACCTGCGATCTCCACCATGTCAAGGTGGCGTCATAACCCCTAGACCACGAGCCCCGTAATGTAGGGGGCAAGCATACCACTCATGAATGATTCTCTTCGTAAATTTGAATTAAGCAATGATCTTAGAAAGTTTACCATTACAGTTTTCTCTGGAACATAATCCCGAAACTCTTGTTCTACCATTTTTCATAATAATTTTTTTAGGAGATTTAACAAATACTGTATTTTTACATTTCATGCAATAAGCTTCAACAGATATCATATTCTTTCGAGTTCGGCTCTACAACTAAACCTTACTAACACGGTATATTTACCAATAATCATCATTATTCCAAAAAACGTTATACTGCGAGCCTGTATTGATTTCTTAGTACAATCCAATTTCTGATAACTACCATTATCAGCCGACAGT